>CAZFUH010000280.1:0-5594 GCA_964522235.1 uncultured Rhodanobacteraceae bacterium | reverse complement strand
GCGCCGCTGTGCTGATGATCGCCGCAAAGCGGCTTCGCCGAACCCGTACTGCCGCGCGATCGGAGCGGTGAACAAGCCAAGCCGAGAATCCGGAAACACGACGCGCTACGATGCCGCGCTCAGCCGGCGGCGATGCGCTGCGGCAGCCAGGTCGCGAGCGCCGGCCAGGCCATCAGCACGGCGATCATCGCCAACTGCAGAACGATGAACGGTACGACGCCGCGATACAAGGTCGTCGTCGGTACCGACGCTGGCGTCACGCCGCGCAGGTAGAACAGCGCGAACCCGAATGGTGGGGTCAGAAACGAGGTCTGCAGGTTGATCGCGATCAGCACGCCGAGCCAGATCGGATCGGCGCCGAGCGCAAACAGGACCGGCGCCACGATCGGCACGACGACGAAGACGATCTCGATGAAATCGAGCACGAAACCGAGCAGGAACATCGCCAGCATCACCAGCAGCAGGGCGCCCCACAGTCCGCCGGGCAGACCGTCGAGCAGGCCGTGCACCAGATCGTCGCCGCCAAGGCCGCGAAACACGAGGGTGAATACGGTCGCACCGATCAGGATGAAGTAGACCATTGCGGTGATCGTCACCGTGCCGTCCAGCACCTCCCGCAACCGACGCAGGTCGAGCCGCCCGGCAGCCAGGGCAATCAGCATCGCGCCAACCGCACCGACGGCGGCCGCCTCGGTCGGCGTCGCATAGCCCTTCAGGATCGAGCCGAGTACCAGCACGACCAGGAGTACCGGCGCAATCAGGGCCAGCAACAGTTGCCGCAGGGGCAGCGACTGCGCGCGCGGCGGCAGTGCCGGCGCCCGTTCGGGATGACGCCAGGCGGTCCATAGCAGGTACAGCAGGTACAGGACGACCAGGGCCAGCCCCGGCAGCAGGGCGCCAGCGAACAGATCGCCGACCGAGACCGTATCCGGGGCGAAGTTGCCGGCCTTCAGCTGCGCCTGCTGGTAGGCGCTGGACAGCTGATCGCCGAGCAGAACCAGGACCAGGGACGGCGGGATCACCTGGCCGAGGGTGCCGGCGGCGCAAATGGTGCCGGTCGCCAGACGCGGGTCGTAGCCATGGCGCAGCATCACCGGCAGCGAGATCAGGCCCATCGCGACCACGGTCGCACCGACGATGCCGGTCGAGGCCGCGAGCACGGCTCCGACCAGGAGGACGGAGATCGCCAATCCGCCGCGCACCCGGCCGAACAGCCGGGCCATGGTCTCCAGCAGGTCCTCGGCGACACCGGAGCGTTCCAGCATCCGGCCCATGAACACGAACAGCGGCACGGCGAGCAGGGTTTCATTGCCCATGGCGCCGAAAACGCGGTTCGGCAGCGCCTGCAGCAGGATCGGATCGAAGACCCCGAACAGCCAGCCCAGGCCCGCGAAGAACAGGGCGACGCCAGCGAGCGTGAAAGCAACCGGAAACCCCGCGAGCAGAACCGCGCACAGGGTGACGAACAGCGCGATCGCGAGCACGGCGCTCATAGGCCGATACCGGGGTCAGAGTGCCTTTTCGACGGCCCGGTCTCGTCAGACCGCGGGGATTCGGCGTCGAAAAGGCACTCTGACCCCGTTTCTGCGAGCAGACGCAAGGCGCGGCCAAGACCGGCGACCGCGAGCAGGGCGATGGCGATCGGGATCAGGCTCTTGACCAGATAGACGCCGGGCAGTCCTCCGGCCTCGCGCGAGCCTTCGCGCAGACGCCAGGACACGGCGACATAGTCCAGGCTCAACCAGAACAGAGCGGCGCAGAATGGCAGCAGCAGCAACAGCAGGCCGGCCAGTTCGACCCGCGCCTGGGTCCGCGGCGACCAGCGCTGCTGGACGATGTCGACCCGGACATGGGCGTCGCGCAGCAGGGCATAGGCACCGCCGAGCAGGAAAGCCGCGGCGTTCAAGTGCAACACCAGTTCCTGGATGGCAATGCTGCCGCGGTCCAGGCCATAGCGCGTCACCACCAGGCCGAAGGTCAGCAGCACCACGGCGAGCACGCAGGCGCCGCACAGCGCGCCGATCCAATGCAGCGGTGTCTCCAGGACCTGTGCCCAGCGGGAGCTCGAACCGGTTTTCGTCATGGCGTCTTCCTTAACCTGGTCAATGCGTTGTTCCCGGTTCCACCACGTTGTCATCAACAATCCTCATCCGGACGCACCGGGCATTGCGGATTTGGTCGAGCGCATTCCCGTTCAGCACCAGCCGGTCGGCTCGCTTGCCGAATCTTGACCGTGCCGCGACATGCACCAGACCCGGCGCTTGGCAAGCGTGGGCGGTCGCCGCGATCAACGCCTCCTCCTGTTCGGCCGATTCAGGACATCCATTGACCGGAGTGACCGAGCCAACCGCAGGCAAGGATATCCCAGCGCGGCCGGTAGGAGCCTGCGCGGCAGAAACGTTCGAGGCGAAACGGATGCCATCGTCATTGAGTGCGTCGATCGGAGAGCGCGCATAGTGGTGCTATGTAAGCTCGACGATCGGCGCACTCAATGGCGAGGGCGCCGTTGCAGCCCGGACGGCTTCTGTCGCGCAGGCTCCCAGGGCGCCTACAATGCCGCCATGAGTACCCTGCTGCTGATCGATGGTTCGTCGTATCTGTACCGTGCCTTTCACGCGCTGCCGCCGCTGAGCAACCGCAGCGGCGAGCCGACCGGGGCGATGTTCGGCGTCTTCAACATGCTGCGCAAGCATCTGAGCGACAAGCCCGATCACGTCGCGGTCGTGTTCGACGCGCCCGGCAAGACCTTCCGCGAGGATCTGGACCCGCAATACAAGGCGAACCGGCCGCCGATGCCCGACGACCTGCGCGCCCAGGTCGAGCCGCTGCTGGACCTGGTCCAGGCACTGGGCCTGCCGCTGCTGCGCGTCACCGGCGTCGAGGCCGACGATGTCATCGGCACCCTGGCTCGACGCGGTGCCGAGGCCGGCATGGACGTGGTGATCTCGACTTCGGACAAGGATTTCGCTCAGCTGGTCGACGAGCGCACGACCCTGGTCAACACCATGAGCGGCAGCCGCCGCGATCGCCAGGGCGTGATCGACAAATACGGCGTGCCGCCGGAGCGCATCATCGATCTGCTCGCGCTGATGGGCGACAGCATCGACAACATCCCGGGCGTCGAGAAATGCGGTCCCAAGACGGCCGCGAAATGGCTTGGCGAGTACGGCGATCTGGATGCCGTGATCGCTGCCGCCGCTGGCTTCAAGGGCAAGCTGGGCGAGAATCTGCGCGCGGCGGTGCCGCGGCTGCCACTGAACCGGGAGCTGACGACGATCCGCACCAATGTCGCACTGGAGATCGGCCCGAGCGAGCTGATTTGTGCCGATCCGGACACCAGCCGCCTGCGCGAGCTGTATCGGCGCTACGAGTTCACCGCGGCATTGCGCGAGCTGGAAACCGGGTCAACGTCGCTGGCCGGCACGGACGCCGCTGCCACGCCCGGCCGAACCCTGCCCGGCAGCGACTCCGACCCGGTTGCCCGCGACTACGAACTGGTGCTCGACGAAGCCGTATGGCAACGCTGGCTGGAAGCGCTGCGCTCGGCCGAAGCGTTCGCATTCGATACCGAAACCACCGGCCTGGATCCGCACCGCGCCGGACTGGTCGGGCTGTCGTTCGCAGCAACGCCTGGCCGGGCCTGCTATGTCCCGGTGTCGCACGACGGTCCCGGTGTACCGAAGCAATTGCCGATCGACCGGGTGCTCGCCGACCTGAAGCCGCTGCTGGAGAATCCGGATCAGGCCAAGATCGCCCAGCACGGCAAGTACGACATGCACGTGCTGGCTCGCCACGGCGTCCAGGTCCGCGGCCTGCGCTTTGACACGATGCTGGAGTCGTACGTGCTGAACCCCACCGGCAGCCGCCACGACATGGATTCGCTGGCCGCGCGCCACCTTGGTGTCACCACGATCAAGTACGAGCAGGTCGCCGGCAAGGGCAGCAAGCAGATCCCGTTCAATCAGGTCGATCTCGACAGTGCCCTGGCCTATGCCGCCGAGGACGCCGACATCACCCTGCGCCTGCACCAGACGCTGTGGCCGCAGCTTGCAGCCGAGCCAAGCCTGCGCCGGGTGTTCGAGGAGATCGAAATGCCCCTGGTACCGGTGCTCGAGCGGATCGAGCGTACCGGCGTGCTGATCGACCGCGAACAACTGACGATCCAGGGCAAGGAATTGCGTAGCCGCATGCTGGAACTGGAACGGCAAGCGCATGCGCTGGCAGGGCGGCCGTTCAATCTCGACTCGCCCAAGCAGTTGCAGGCGATCCTGTTCGAAGAACTGGGCCTGCCGGCGACATTCAAGACCTCGACCGGTCAATCCTCGACCAACGAAGAGGCCCTGGCCGCGCTGGCCGGCCAGCACCCGCTTCCGCAAGTAATCCTGGATTACCGCGGTCTGGCGAAACTGGTTTCGACCTACACCGACAAACTGGCCGAACAGATCCACCCTGCCACCGGTCGCGTCCACACCAGCTACCACCAGGCCGTGGCCGCGACCGGCAGGTTGTCGTCGTCGGATCCGAATCTGCAGAACATCCCGATCCGTTCCGACGAAGGCCGACGCATTCGCCGCGCCTTCATCGCACCGCCGGGCTGGCGCATCCTGGCGGCCGACTACTCACAGATCGAACTGCGCATCATGGCTCACCTGTCCGACGACGAGGGGTTGCTGGAGGCATTTCGAAAAGGTCTGGACATTCATCGCGCCACCGCCGCCGAAGTACTGGGCAAGACGCTGGACGAGGTCACGGCGAATGAGCGCCGCTCGGCCAAGGCGGTCAACTTCGGCCTGATCTACGGCATGGGTGCCTTCGGGCTGGCGCGCCAGCTCGGCATCGAGCGCGCCGAGGCCCAGGACTACATCGACACCTACTTCGCCCGCTATCCGGGCGTCCGCCGATTCATGGACGCGACCCGTGAGCAGGCGCGTGAACGCGGCTGGGTCGAGACCGTGTTCGGTCGCCGGCTGTACTTGAACGACATTCGCGCCCGCAACGCCAATCTGCGGCAAGCCGCCGAACGCGCGGCGATCAATGCGCCGATGCAAGGTACGGCGGCGGACATCATCAAGCGCGCGATGATCGATCTCGATGCACGCCTCACTCAGGGGTCCGAAGCGACCGTGCGGATGATCATGCAGGTGCACGACGAACTGGTGTTCGAAGTACGTGAAGAAATGGTCAACGAGGCGCGAAATGTTGTCGCGGAGCACATGTCTGCGGCTGCTGACCTTAAGATTCCGTTAGTCGTCGACACCGGCATCGGCGACAACTGGGACCAAGCCCACTGACAACTGAACGCCGTGACCTTCGTCACTGGAACTTGAGCCCAAAAAGCGTATCAATAGCATCGACTGGCCGTGAGGCTCGTCGGTTCACTCTCCTCCCTAGGTGAACCACAAGAGTAGAGGCTGTTTCCTCCCCTAGACAGCCTTGAAGTACCAGCCCCGGGCGTCTTACCCCTAGCGTCCGGGGCTTTTATTTTCCGCTGCCATGCACGCATCGTCGGAATCGAGAAACAAATGAACGGCATCCCGGCTACGACGTGCCACCGAGCTCGGAAAGCCAGTCGCGCGGGCGCAGATAGTCGCCGA
>CAZFUH010000279.1:0-5612 GCA_964522235.1 uncultured Rhodanobacteraceae bacterium | reverse complement strand
GACGGCTGAGCTTGAGCGCAACCTCGATCGCCAACAGCGGGTCATAGGCTCGAAAAACTTCCGAAGAGGCTCCGGCGCCTATTCGCTCCAGGACGTCAAGGTGCCCCCATTGAAAAAGTACTGTCTGAGACGACCCGCTCGGCAGCCGATGCGCGGCCGTGCCCAGGCGCTCGGACAAGTCGGCGATCACGCGAAGTCCGGCCAGAACTCGATCCTCGCCTCGATCCGACCAATCCACAGCGCCGCCGTCGGCTACGGCGCCGGCCAATTGCAACAAGCGCGCCTGCGCTCCGTCACCATCAAGGCGAGCGCGCGACGACCGGGCCTCAGGGGCGGATCGCTTCGACATCGATCCGTTCGGCCAAACGCAGCAAAGCCCGGCTGACGCGCATACGCGCGGCGTTGGCAGTCTTCAATCCGCAAAGCGCCGCGACTTCGGCGTAGTCGAGTCCGAACTCGATGCGCAAACTGACCGCATCACGCTCGCCCGGCTTGAGCTCGGACAAGGCGCGCTCGTAGGCAGCCAGTGCCTGATCGGACAATACATTCTGCATCGGCGACGGCATGCCATCGGCCTGGCCCGCCAGTACCTCTTCACCAACCCGCTGTGGCTGCCGCTGACTGCGCCGCAGTTCGTCGCGCAGCGTGTTCATCAAGGCCGTGCGCAGATACGCCAGCAGCGCGCCTGGACCTTGCGATTGAAACTCGTCGATACAGCGCATCGCTTTCATCGCAGTGAGCTGTACCAGATCCTCGGTCGCGGCGAGATCGCGCGCATGGGCAGGCAGACGATTGTGCGCCAGCCGCCGCAACACGGGCAGATAGCGGGCCATCAGCGCCTCACGCGCCGCCGATTCACCCTCCTGCCAGCGTTGCAGCAGGGTTTCGGTCGACAACGATTGCAGATCCTTGAACGGCACCCGTGCCCCCTGCGGCATGGCATCGCGTCCATGATACCGGCAAGCTGTACTTGGATGCCGGTCGTCGTCGGTGTCCTGGAATTCTGCCCCTGTGCTGTGCGATTCATGCTCCAGCCAGCGTTTTTTTGGACAAGGCCCTGGATTTCGATGTTCCCGGCGCCGTTCCCACAACGCTTGGAGGTTGACCGGATGAATCTGACCCAACGCAGCTGCGCAAGCGCAGCCATTTTGCTCGTTTGCACCCACATTTTGCCCGCTCATGCCGGCCTGGGTCCCCCGCCACCGCCGCCCGATCCGGTGCATGTACTGGTCGCCGAGCTGAGCGGCGATTATTCCGGCCTGCCGGCGCAGGACGATCCTCGCTTCGGCTTTTCCGTCGCCCTGCACGGCGACACACTGGCGGTCGGCGCACCCGGCACTCTGACCGGTAGCGGCGACGCCATTTTTGAGCGTGGCGCGGTGTTCCTGTACCGCCGCAACCCCGACAACGACGCCTGGCAGTTCCTGCAGCGCATCGCCTTCGGCACCGGCGGCGATGGCCAGTGCGGTCACGCGGTCGCGCTGAACGACTTCACCCTGCTGGTCGGTTGCCCGTTTCATCAGGTCGGCGGCCAGGCGCGGGGCCGTGCCGTGTTCTACAGCCGCAACGCCAGCGGAATGTACGTGGATCCACAAATCTTTACCGATACCTCGGTGCAGACTGGTGCCCAATGCGGCACCAGCGTGACCCTGATCGATGCCGCGGCCGGCACTGACAGCCCGCTGCCAATGGCCGCCGTGGGCTGCCCGAACCGTCGCGACTTCGCCCTGGGCAATGTTGGCCTGGTCGGCGCCGTCGACATCTACAGGAACTTCGGTCAGTGGGGCGATGCCGCTTCATTGGCCGGCCCGAGCACCAGCAACTCCGACTATGGCCGTAGCGTCAACCTGAACCGGACAGGTCCGAATCCGGGCATGACCTTGCTGCTGTCCGTCGGCATTCCCGGCACCACCGGTGGCGCCATGGGCAGCGTACGCGTCTACGCCATGGGCGCAACGGTCGCCGAGTGGGACCAGGAACACAGCCTGCTTGGTCCGAGCCAGGGCTCGCGCTTCGGCTACAGTGTGGACATGAACCTTGGTCGGCTCGTCGTCGGCGCACCGGAACGAGGAGTCGTCAACGTAGGATTGAACCCGCCCATCCCGGTACCTAGCGGCAGCATCAGCATCGCGACCCGATCGTGCACAATCCAGGGGCAGTGCGCGTGGGGCGGACAGGTGTTGGAGTACAGCGCGGCGCCGCTGCCGGTGGCCAGCCCCGCCGCACAAAACCGTATGGGGCACTCGGTGCACGCGTTGACACCAAACCGCATCCTTGCCGGCGAGCCGTGGTTCCCATGGCCGGGATTCAACGGCCGCGGTCGACACTATGTCCTGGACGATGGCAGCTTCGTCGTCCAAACTGAGGAGCCGTTCTACACCGTGTCGACGCCGGCGACCTCCGAGTTTGGTTCCGCGGTATCCGGAGACGCCGACTGGCTGGCGATCGGCGCACCGGGCTATCCGGATGCGCACAACGGCCGGGTATTCGTATACGGATACGATTACGACGACACCATTTTTGCCAATGATTTCGAGTGCGGCGTCGGCGCTCCCGGCCCCTGCTTTTGAGGAAACGAGGGGCAGACTGTTGCGACCAGGATGGCCGCGCTGTAAAGCCACATCCGGCTAAACGGTATTGGAGATAGCCCGCGCAAGGCGCGGGCTATTGCCTCGCCCTCCCAGGTCAGGCTGCTTCAGGTGCTCTTCTTGCGGGTGGTCCGGATCGCTTCGACGAGCCGCTCGACGGTGAAACCGAAGTGCGCGAACAGGTCCTTGGCCGGCGCCGAGGCACCGAAGCTGGCCAGTCCGATGACATCGCCGTCGAGACCGACATACCGGCGCCAGTAGTCCGGGTGCCCGGCCTCGACCGCAACCCGGGCTCGACACCAGGAAGGCAGCACACCTTCCCGGTACTCCAGCGGCTGGACATCGAACACGCTGGTGCACGGCATCGACACGACGCGAACGCCGATCTCACCGTCGAGCGCTCGCGCCGCCTGCATCGCCAGTTCGACCTCGGAGCCGGTTGCGATCACGATTGCTTCGACTTTGGCGTCGCTGGGATCGAGCAGGATGTAGCCGCCGCGCGCCGCGGCCGCAAGCGTGTCGGCATCGCGCGGCTGACAGACCAGGTTCTGACGCGAGAACACCAGACAGGTCGGACCATCGCGGCGCTCGATTGCCCGCTGCCAGGCGATCGCACTCTCGACGGCATCGGCCGGCCGCCACAGCTCGTTGTTCGGAATATAGCGCAACGTCGCCAGGTGCTCGACCGGCTGATGGGTCGGCCCGTCCTCGCCCAGTCCGATCGAATCATGAGTGTAGACATGAATCGCCGCCGCCGGAATCAAGGCACTCATGCGCACGGCGTTGCGAGCGTAGTCGGAGAACACCAGGAAGGTGGCGTCGTATGGAATGAAGCCGCCGTGCAATGCCAGACCGTTTGCGATCGCGCTCATGCCGAACTCGCGTACGCCGTAGTAGACGTAGTTGCCGCGCGCCGGATCGACATTGACGTCGACCGAACCGCTCCACAGCGTCAGATTGGAACCCGCCAGATCGGCTGAGCCACCGATCAGCTCCGGCAACAACGGGGCGAATGCCTCGATCGCCTGCTGGCTGGCCTTGCGTGTAGCGACCTCGGGCAGCTTGGCCTGCAACGCCTCGACATGGGCTCGTGCGCTGTCGGCGAACCCTTCCGGCAATTCACCCCGCAACCGGCGTTCCAGCTCCGCGGCTTCGGCGGCATAGACCCGCTTGTAGGCATCGAAACGACGCTGCCACTCCTTGCTGCGCATGCCGCCGGCCAGGCGAGCATCCCAGCCGGCCTTGATCTCGCCGGGTATCTGGAACGGTTCATGGGTCCAGCCCAGTTCAGTGCGAGTAGCAGCGACCTCATCGGCACCAAGCGGCGCCCCGTGCGAGGACTCCTTGCCGGCCTTGTTGGGTGCCCCGTAGCCGATCACGGTGCGGCAGCAGATCAGGGTCGGTCGTTGATCCTCTTCCTGGGCGGCGGCGATCGCTGCCCTGATTGCGTCAGGATCATGACCATCGACGCCGGCAATGACGTGCCACCCGTAGGACTCGAACCGCTTGACCGTGTCGTCAGTGAACCAGCCTTCAACCTCGCCGTCGATCGAAATGCCATTGTCGTCGTAGATCGCGATCAGTTTGGCCAGTTTCAAGGTGCCGGCCAGTGAACAGGCTTCGTGCGAGATGCCCTCCATCAGGCAGCCGTCGCCAAGCAGAACCCAGGTGTAGTGGTCGATGATCAGATGCTCGGGGCGGTTGTAGCGTGCCGCCAGAAGTTTTTCCGCAAGCGCCATGCCGACGGCATTGGCCAGACCTTGCCCCAGTGGTCCGGTGGTGGTCTCGATGCCGGGCGTCTCGTGGGCCTCGGGATGGCCCGGCGTCTTGCTGTGCAACTGCCGAAAGCGCTGCAACTCGGTGATCGGCAGGTCGTAACCGGACAGGTGCAGCAACGCGTAGTGCAGCATCGAACCGTGGCCATTGGAGAGTATGAAACGATCGCGATCGGGCCAGGCCGGGTTGCCCGGATCATGACGCAGAAAATCGTTCCAGAGCACTTCAGCGATATCGGCCATGCCCATGGGCATTCCGGGGTGGCCGGACTTGGCGGCCTCGACGGCGTCCATGGCAAGGGCGCGGATGGCATTGGCGAGATCGCGGCGGCTGGGCATCGGGGGCTCCGTAAGACAAAACGGCGCCTATTGTCGCCTAGTTGCCGGTCCCGGCCCAGTGCATTGGCCGGTTCGACCCGTAGCAAGCGGGCAGTGCCGACGTTTTCCCCGTATGCTGAGCCGCGACAACCCGAGGGGGGACCATGCAGCCCTGGTTTCAGCTCTGTGCACGCATTCGCGGACGCGCGCTGATTGTGCTGTCTGCCGCAGCGCTCGCGATCGGCGCACATGCAGATGACGATACCGTGATCCTGATCCGGGATGCCGAAAGCGGTCTGGGTTTGAACGCCCAGGTCGATCTGGCTCCATTGACCGACCCGGTCACGCCGACTGCCAGCGCACTGAGCACAGCGCTTGCCGAAGCCCAGGCACGCGGCCGCCTGCACAGCTATACCGGCGCGCGCCTGCGCATCCGACTTGCAACAGCCAGTGTCGCGCGTGTTCAGCACGATGGCCATGAGACCTTGCTGACGGTACTGGAACCGGGGACTCAAGCACGCTCATGGACCCTCTGGCTGCGACCGAAGCGATCGATGCCGACCTTGATAGAGCCTTCCGGGCTGGTGCACGGCCATGTGATCGATCCGGAATCGCTGATGCCGGTCGCCGATGCCGAAGTCCGCCTGGCCGGCGCTGGCGTCCGTGTGCGCAGTGATCATGACGGCTATTTTCAACTACTCCCGGACACCAGTGGTCGCGAAGGCGAACCGCTGTATCGCGATCTGTTGATCGTGACCGCCACCGACGGTCGCCGCAGCGAACGCTCGATCGCGCTCGCGCCTGGCGCCGACCTCCACCTGGTCCTGGATCTGGGTGGTCACGGCAGCGACGAGCCCGGCCACCGGCATCTGGCGACCGGTCAAGAAGCGGTCCAGCGCATCCCCGACCACCTGGCCTCGGGGCTTCGGTT
>CAZFUH010000278.1:0-5622 GCA_964522235.1 uncultured Rhodanobacteraceae bacterium | reverse complement strand
GATCCATTCCTCGGGCGTCTGCGTGCCAGGCAGTAGGCCGATTACGTTCGCCGCACTGACCGGGTTGCCCTGATAGGTGAACATGAATTGCGGTTCGCTGACGATCAGGCCGAGCACGGCGAATTCGCCCGCGATCCATTGTCGAGCCTGGGTGAGTTGCGGCGAGAACGTCGACCGGTGCCAACTGGTCAGCGTTTCGACGCTTTCGAACCAGCGCTGCGGGTCGACGCGGTCGACGATCGCCATGACACCTGGATCGGGTGGCGATGGTAGGCCGCGATCCAGGCGATGCAATCGGGCCAGGACCGTGTTCGGTCGCACCGGCAGCCATTCCGGCGCGCCGAGCTCGGCTCGGATGCTCCGGTCCACGTTCGGCATGGGCGCGAAGGCGCGCGGTCGCCGGACCAGGTCATAACTGCCCAACGACCAGATCCGCAGCGGTTCGGCAATCGCGGTCAGTGTCTCGCCACAGCCGCGTGCGTGCAACGCAAGTTCACCGGCATCGAGCGCACTGAACTCGGCGAGCACCTGGTGCCGGTTCCGAAGCCGGAGCAGTACACCGGGTTCGCGGCTGGCAAGCAGCACAGCGTCGCCAAGTTCCAGCCACCAGTGCACACCATCGCCGTGCTTGAGCTGCTCCACCTGGTCACGGTCCAGGTCGGACACAGCGACCACGATCGCTTCGTCGGCGCTGACCGGGCCGTTACCGGCCATGATCACAACGCAGCCGAGCACGTTGAACAGCAGGGAGGGCAGGTTTTTCACAGGCTCTCAGTCTACTGCGGGTTTGCGGGCATCGCCCGATCGATCGGGTGTACGCGCCGGCCATCGACATAGGTGGCTCGCACCTGCGTTTCACGCAGTGCTGTCGGCGACAATCGAAATGGATCGCTATCGAGAACGATGAAATCGGCGCGCTTGCCCGGCGCCAGCGAACCGACCTCGTCCTCGGCGAATCCGGCATAGGCGGCATCCAGCGTGAAGCCCCTGAACGCGGTCCTCAGATCCACCCGTTGCTCGGCCAGCCAGCCGCCGGTCGGTTCGCCGTCGGCGTCCTGTCGGGTGATCGCGGCGTACAGGCCAAACCAGGGGCTGACCGGTTCGACCGGGAAATCCGAGCCGAAGGCGAGGCGGGCGCCGCTGTCGAGCAGTCGTTGCCAGGCATAGGCACCGAACAGGCGTTCCCGGCCGATCCGGGCCTGCGCCCAGGGCATGTCGCTGGTGGCGTGGATCGGCTGCATCGACGCGATCACCTCCAGGTTGGCGAACCGAGGCAGATCGTCGCCGGCGACGATCTGGGCATGCTCGACGCGAAAGCGCCGGGACGCCCGCTGGTCGGTCGGAAGCAGTCGCTCGTAGGCGTCCAGCACGATACGGTTGCCGCGGTCGCCAATGGCATGGGTGTTGGCTTGCACGCCGCAGCGCACGGCCTTTTCGATCGCGGATACGATGCGTTGCTCGGGGGTCACCAACAGGCCACGGTTGTCCGGATCATCGCTGTAGTCGGCGAGCAGGGCAGCGCCGCGGCTGCCCAGGGCGCCGTCCATGTACAACTTGACCGCGCGCATCTGCAAACGACCGCCGGCATGCGCATACAGGCCGTTCTCACACAACCACGCCAGCGCGGCATTGTCGCCGTCGGCCATGGCGTAGACCCGGATCGGCAGCTGCCCGGAGTCGGCAAGTTCCTTGAGAAGATGCAGGGTTTCGAGGCTGACGCCGGCGTCATGAACCCCGGTCAGGCCCAGACGTGCAGCCTCGGCCATGGCGCGTTCCAGAGCCCGCCGCAGTGTTGGTTTGTCCAGTGGCGGTCGGGCCTGATTGACCATGGCCATTGCGGTGTCGATGAATACGCCCGTGGCCCGACCTTCATCATCGCGCAAGATGCGACCGCCGTCCGGTTGCCAGTCGCCGGACAGATCGCGTCCGACCAAGGCCAACGCAGCACTGTTCGCCCAGCCTGCGTGGCCGTCGATGCGTTGCAACCAGACCGGGCGTTCCGGAAATGCCGCATCCAGGTCGGCGGCGGTCGGGAACTGCGCCTCCGGCCAGCGATTCTGGTCCCAGCCGCGGCCGATCAGCCAGGCCTGGTCAGGGAGACCGGCTTCGAACCGACGCAGTCGCTCGACGACTTCTTGCTTGCTGTCGGCGCCGACCAGGTTCGCCGTCATCAGTGCCAGCCCGAGGTTGAGCAGATGGCCATGGGCATCGATCAGTCCAGGCAGAACCACGGCACCACCAAGATCGACGCGTTCGGCGTCGGTCGCTGCCGCGCGCAGCGTTTCGAGATCACCGATGGCCAGAATTCGGCCGTCGGCGTCGACATGAATGGCCGTCGCCGATGGCGATTGCGGATCCAGCGTATGGATATCAGCGTTGTGAAACAGCGTGCCGGCGGCGCCAGCCTGCGACACTGCGATCAAGATCAGCAATGGACCAAGTTTGCTTGCCATGGGGGCTCCGTCGGCTGGCACGGGGTGCGTGCGGCGCAGTGTATCGCGACGGCGAGCCGCGGCTTAGCGCAATCCAAACAAGCGCCGGGCGTTCAGACTGGTACTGTGAGCGACGGCCTCTGGCGCCTGTTCACGCAGTCTCGCGACCACCGCCAGCACCTGGGGCAGAAAGGCGGGTTCATTGCGATGACCCTGACGACCACACAGTGGCTGGTCGGGGCTGTCGGTTTCCAGCAGCAGGCGTTCGATCGGCATCGTCGCGACCAGGCGGCGCAGACGTCGCGCTCGGGGGTAGGTGACCGGGCCACCGATCCCGAGATGGAAGCCGAGTTTCCAGAACTGTTCGGCTTGCACCTGGCTGCCGGCGAAACTGTGCACGACACCGCGCAGGCCGCCGATCCGGCGCAATGCGGCGGCGACCTGATCGTAGGCCTTGCGCGCGTGCAAGATCACCGGCAGGTCGAAGTCTCGGGCCAACCTCAGCTGCGCCAGCAGATACGTCAACTGGGCTTCTTGGTCGAGCCCTTCGAGCCAAAGGTCCAGGCCGCACTCGCCGACTGCAATCGGGCGTTCGCGGTGTAGCCAGTCCCGAAGCAGATCCAGATGCTCGGCGCGGTGCCGGTCGAGGTACAAAGGGTGCAGGCCATAGGCCGGATACAGGTCGGCATGTTCGATGCACAGGGCGCGCAGTGTCGGCCAGGTGTTCGCGCTGATTGCGGGCAGCACCTGAATGCGGACACCGGCGTCGCGAGCGCGTTCCAGCGCTTGATCTCGATCCGCCGCGAACTCCGGGGCATCAAGATGGCAGTGGCTGTCAATCAACTCGACCATGCCACGATGATCGCACGGGGTCCGTGATTTCGTCTCAACAGGCATGGCATTGTCGTTCGCGACCGCATGCGCTCGCGGCGGTCCGGTAAGCTTGCGCGGCTGGAAGCTGGCGCCGGGTCGGGGTGCACGGTCTCCCGCCCGCTCGAGACCTGCGGGCATGGCATGAAAACGGGAAGCAAACACGATGCGAGGACTGGTATTCGGCCGCTATGCGGCATTCTTGTTGACGACGGTGCTGAGCGTGCTCGGTGCCTGGCTGACGCTGCGGGACGGTTCCTGGGGCTGGGGGTTGCTGACAATAGTCGCGACGACGCTGTTCCTGGTCGGGGTCCATGACTTGATCCAGCCCCGGCGCGCGGTGCTGCGCAATTATCCGATCATCGGCCATCTGCGCTACCTGTTCGAGTCGATCCGGCCGGAGATGCGCCAGTACCTGATCGAGGGCGATACCGAGGAACTGCCGTTCTCGCGGCAACAGCGGGCGATCGCCTACCAACGGGCAAAGAACGAGCTGGACAAGCGGCCCTTCGGCACCCAGGGTGACGCCTACGACATCCGATACGAATGGATCAACCATTCCGTGCAACCGGTTCGGATCGACAGCCACGATTTTCGTGTCCTGGTCGGTGGCGATCGTGCTCAGCCGTATTCGGCCAGTGTCTTCAATATTTCGGCAATGAGCTTTGGCTCATTGTCGGCGCATGCGATAGCGGCATTGAATCTTGGCGCCCTGCGTGGCGGCTTCTATCACGATACCGGCGAGGGTTCGATCTCAAGCTATCACCGCCAATACGGTGGTGACCTGGTCTGGGAGATCGGTTCCGGCTACTTTGGCTGCCGTACACCCGACGGTCGTTTCGATCCGCAGCGATTCGCCGAACAGGCCACGCACCCGCAAGTGAAGATGATCGAACTCAAGCTCAGCCAGGGTGCCAAGCCGGGGCAGGGTGGGATTCTTCCGGGCGCCAAAGTTACCGGCGAAATCGCCCGTGCCCGAGGTGTCGAGCCGGGAATCGACTGCATCTCGCCGGCACGGCACGGGAGCTTCACGACCCCGATCGGCCTGCTTGAATTCGTTGAACAGCTGCGCCGCTTGTCCGGCGGCAAGCCAACCGGTTTCAAGCTGGCCATCGGCCATCCCTGGGAGTGGTTCGCAATCGCCAAGGCCATGCACGAAACCGGCTTGCGCCCGGATTTCATTGTCGTCGACGGCGGCGAAGGCGGTACTGGCGCCGCGCCGTTGGAGTTCACCGACCATGTCGGCGTGCCGATGCGAGAAGCCTTGATGTTGGTGCACAATACCCTGGTCGGTATTGGTGTGCGCACGAAGGTCCATGTCGCCGTGGCCGGCAAGATCATCACCGCGTTCGATATGGCGCGAGCCCTGGCTCTGGGTGCGGACTGGTGCAATGCCGCGCGCGGCTTCATGTTTGCACTCGGCTGCATTCAGTCGCAAAGCTGCCATACCGGCAAGTGCCCGACCGGCGTCGCGACCCAGGATCCGTTGCGCCAGCGCGGACTGCACGTCGAGAACAAGGCCGCGCGCGTGCAGGGGTTCCATGACAATACCTTGAAGGCGCTGAAGGAACTGCTCGAGGCCGCCGGTCTGGACCATCCCCTTGACCTGGGTCCGGAACACATCATCCGCCGCATTTCCGATCTCAAGGTGCGCTCGATGGCGGCACACTACCCGTGGTTGCGCGATGGTGAACTGTTGTCCGGCGAGTTGCCCGAACATCCCGTGTTCGAGCGTTTCTGGCCTCAGGCGCGGCCGGATAGTTTCGCCGCCGCCGAGCCGATGAGCGCCAGGCATGCGATGCCGAGTCGCTAGTGTGGTGCGTCGGGAGTTTGGTGCCTTTATCGCGCCGTGGATTCGGTCCCGAGACAAGGCGTGAGGAGGAGTCATAGCAGCGCTATGGCGACGACGAGCAACGCCGGATCGGGGCCGAAGACCAAGCGAGAATGGTGCGAAACTTCCGGCGCACTGCACTAAGGGGAGGCGGCCTCCGCCAGCGTTCCCCGTCGCCCGAATCAATGGCTGCCGTTGCTCCCTTCCGGGCCTGGCGGAGTTCACCATCTATCGTCGCGGGGGCCGACGGAGGCCACCATGGACACGGTCCTTTGAACTGGCGGAGAGAGAGGGATTCGAACCCTCGATACGGGGTTAAGCCGTATACACACTTTCCAGGCGTGCGCCTTCAACCACTCGGCCATCTCTCCAGAACAGGTTGCTGCGGATGCGCTGGATGCACCAGCGCTGCTGCAGCGAGCAGACAAGGATAGCGGGCCGGCGTGAACCGAACAAGCCGGGAGGGGGTGTTTCGAACCTCGCCTGGCA
>CAZFUH010000277.1:0-5628 GCA_964522235.1 uncultured Rhodanobacteraceae bacterium | reverse complement strand
GCCGGAAGGCCGTGGAAGACCACACTCTCTTCCGAGGCGCGCAGCGCCGCGGCCTGGAGCCCCGGTACGCCCGCAAACAACATGTGTATCCAGCCTGCCTGGAAGCTCCCCACTCCCAAGATGTTGAGGAAATTTCTCGACCCGAGAATGTCCGACGGCAGACCGGCGACCTGGTTGCTCCGCTGGCTGAACGCGACGACCTGGGTTTGCCAGCACAGCGCCCGACCGTTGCAGTGCTCTCCCGGCCGTGGCAGGGAGGTGATGTTTGCAAACGTGCTCCTGCGTCGTTCTCGGTCGTAGAAGAATCCGGCGATGTACTGTGCAACGCCAAAGTCTCCGAAGGTGCTGGCAAACGGCGCACGAAACGAGCCGGCCGTCGTCAGAAACGGTTCGCCTTCGGGCGGCGCCGGGTGGCTGTCGACGTAGTAGCGCCTGGTCGGGAAGTTCACGAGCCACTCGCTGCCGTCGGTGATCTGCGCGGTCCGGATTGATCATTGAAAGCCATTGCCGAAGATGCCGTCGGCGGCGTACATGAATACCCGTCCGGCCGGCTGGTCGCCGTCGTCGATGTGCCGGGCGATGGCCGAGCCGATGGCCACTGCGCCGGCGGCTTCGTCGACGGCGATCGCTTCACCAAAACGGCTGTCCGCCAGCCCCGGGTTTGGGCCGGCATTCAATGTCTGGGCATGTGTGTAGGCCAGCGGCTGACCGTCCAGGCCGCTGCCGGTGCGCCGGTAGCGCAGCACCCAGGTCCGGCCGGAGGCGATGAAGTCCATCGTTGGCATTCCGACCCACAGGCCGGTTCCACTCAAGGCCAGGGCATAGCCGAAATCCTCGCCGAGGTTGAACTGGGAGTCGGCTGGCGGCGCGATCATCGTGCCTGAGCTGCTCCAGCCATCGGCAGACAGCACGTAGGCATACGCTCGGCCCGAGCCACCGGCGTCGCCGGGTGCGCCGACGATCCAGTGTCCGCCATCGAGCGCGACACTCTGGCCGAAGTAGGCGCCGCTGAGATCGCTGCCTGGTCGCGCGCGCATTGCCTCCTGGCTCCAGGTTCCGTTGTCGCGTCGGAACAGGAAGGCGCGGCCCCGGTTGGGGGTCGAGTAGTTGTCATACCCCGGCATGCCGACTGCGACGCGGACGCTGCCGTCACTGTCGCGCTGCACGGCCAGGGCGCGGCCAAACTGCCAAAAACCCTGTTGCGGGGGTGTCGGAAACGGATCGGACAAGGTGGTGTTCAGCGACCATTGGCTTGGCCCGTTCAGCGTGAAGCGGTACTGATAGACATCGACTTCGCCACGCTGGATCGGACCGTCGCCGCGACCGGAACAGGTGATCGCGGCCCAGGTATTCATGACCTGACCGGTGCCGCCGATCGCGGCCGTGGCGCCGCAGCGCGAAGAAGCGGCGTCGCCGAGGACGACCTGCGGCTCGACAAACTGACCGTCGTCATTGCGGCGATAGAACAGGATTCGGCCGCGCGAGCTCAGCCCTCCGGAGCTGTAGTCCGGACAACCGATCACCACAAATCGTCCGCGCATCGCGACCGCCGAGCCGCAGCGGCCATGGGAACCGACTCCGTACAAGATGCGCTGGCTCTGCTGCCAGTTCGTACCGCCGATGCGCCGGTAGAAGAACACGGCACCCGCCTGGAAGCCGTTGTCCCGCACCCACAGCGGCGCACCGACCGCGAGCCAATCGCCATCCAGGGCTACGGTTCCGGAGCGGCCGAAGCCGGAGGAGCTGCCGGGGGACGGGACCGGGTTCGTCTGGTCGGACAGGTCGCCGGCGAGCACGTCAATTTGGAACCAGGCATCGGAGCCACTGCCCTTTAGAGATCCCGTCTTCGCAGGTAGTGACATCTCAGCCTGGATCTGCGCGCGGATTTCGGCCTCGATTTTCTGCCAGTCCGCCGCGCTCAGGCCGGCAGGCGGCCCGTCCGCCGCGCTTGGGCTGTGCGGAGAAACGCCCGCCGCGCTGGCCATGCCGACCACCAGCAGCATCGAAGCACTGGCGGCCCAAGTCCGGAATGGACGCATCGAAGAACTTCGTCGGATACACATGCTGGCGCTCACTCGTCTCGGACCTGTACCTCTCCACCCCGGAAGCGACCGCCAGGTGCCATCAAGGCGCCCCTCAGCACGAGTCATTCCCAACCTTCTCCCCGCGCGCGGGGAGAAGGGAAAGCGCAGCGCCGGATGAGGGGCTGCCGCGGCGATGTCGGTTTGCTGCACGGTCTGGACGGTGTAGCGGGGCACCGGCATGGACGCGGAGCCGATCGATACAGTCCCGCGTCCCGGAGCTGGTTTCAATTGTCTCCGATCAGGGTGATGGAGACATTCGACCACTGCATGGCAGAGCCGCCGCCGTAGTCATGTGAGAACCGGAAGGTCCATATCCCGAAGCTGGCCGTTCCGAGAGGGCCGAAGATCGGAACGCCATTGGCGTCCACGAATCGCGTGCTGGTGTAGGTGCCATCCTCGTAGGGGAACGGGGTCTGGAATCCCCAGCTGTTCACCGCGTTGGCGAAGCCACCCACATCGAATACCTGACCGGCCGGGGTGGTGACTTTCATGCGCAGATCGGAGGCATAGTTCGGCGCACCTGAGACGCCCGATACCGTGCCTTTGAACCGCAACCCCTTGATGGTGTGGGAGTCGAAGACGGGCGCGAAACGGGTCACCTCAACGCCGCTCTGGGCGATGGGTTCGACCGCGAAGTCATCGAGCGGCAACTCGAATACGGGACCACCCAGTCCGAAATCGTGGTCGAAAATCGGGTCCGGGATTCTGGTCACCTCGATGCTCAGGTTGCTGTAGGGAGCTCTGGCATTGACGCCGATGTAGTACTGCCCCCACTGGCTGAGAACGCAGCTTTTTTCGCTGGCACTTCCGACCGACCGGCATTCCCATTCCGTCGTCATCGGCAGCCGCGGCGACCGGCCGACATAAAGGTCGGCGTTGGTGGCGTTGCCGTAGATGCGCACGCGGAAGCTGCCGCCCATGAAGGTCGCCGGCGTGAACCGGTAGTAGCGCATGCTGAGCGGGGCGACGGCGCTGGCCTGACCGGTCAACGGCGCGTTCAAGCCAATGGCAACGAATGGCTGTTCCAGCCAGGGCTCGATGAGCGGATAGGTGATCGAGAACCGTCCGTCGACCTGTCGATAGGTCGAGTAGCTGCAGGCCTCCGAACCGGCAACGCTGCACGTGCCGTACAGTTGGCCAACAATGATGCCATCATCCCGGTAGATTGCGCTGCCCGAGCTGCCGCCGGCGGTTGAGCCCTGGTTGTTCTGCGTGTACCAGTAGTGACTGGCCGGTAAGCCAGCGCAGGAAAGGCCACCGCTCAGGACCCCCTGGCTGAAACGCATGTGGGAGCCGGCTGGATGCGAAAGGCGCTTATGGACCTGGCCAGCCACCATGTTGGCTGTCGACCAGCCAAGGTAGCTTCTCCCGCCCGACGGATACTCATAGAGGCGGAGAAACGTCATGTCATTGGACGTGTTGGTCCGGACGAGCTGCGATCCATACACGGTCGGCAACGAAGTCGTCGGCGGCACGCTTCCACCGCAGCTACCTGGCAGGTAGTCGAATTGCGCCTGCAGCGTGCTGGCCTCGGCCTGGGTGTTGAGGCAGTGGTTCGCGGTCAGCACATAGGGCAGATAGAAATTCCTGGAGTTCACCAGCGTGCCTGTGCACAGCCAGTAGCTCCCCCCACTTAGCCAATTCAACCTCGCGATGCTCCTGGCTGCAATGGACTCCGCCACGCAGGCGGCGCTGATGGCGCAGGCGGTCCATCGCCCTCCGGATCCCTTGCAGGTCTCCGGCGGGTCGCCGACGAGGATCTGGTTGATGCCGGCGATGTCGAACTTGAACGGCTGCTGCTGAACGCGCAACGCCGGCAGCTTGATGGCGATCATGGATTGCTCGGACGGGACGTCGGGCAGCAGCGCCGTGTGGGTGCCGTCCCCCGGGTACTTCAACTCCCTGCTGACGCCCTCCGGCGAGACAACCGAGAACACAGCATCCTCGCCACCCTGGATATTCTCGAGGAACACGCGGCTCTCGAACTTGTCCGCGACTTCGACGATGAAGCTGACGATGATGTCGGTTCCCACGTTCTCGACGGCAAAACCCATCGCAGCGTTCTCGGCGCCAGATCGGGACGAATCGAAGCTGATCGGGGAAGCCAGCCGTCGCAGCTTGCCGATCATTTCCGGGCCGTCCATCTCCCTCGCGGCTTCGCGCGAGAGGTGGAACGTCTCCAGCTCATCGGCGCCGACTGCGGGAAACACCACGACCGGGTCGAGGTCGAACTTGTAGGGATGGACGAATGTGCGCTGGGCGGGCAAATCCGGAGCCTGGATGGGATCCAGGCTCACGTCGGCCCGTGCCACGTCGAAGATCGCGACGGACGCAATCAGTACCGGAAGCAAGAGCGTCCGACGCCACGTCGACCGTGTTGGCGTCATCGACGCGCTCCGGCCGGGAACCTGCCTGGAATTCAGGGTACTCATATCACTCCCTCCATGGTGTATTGATGGTGTATTGGACTTGACAGCTGTTCGTGTGCCGGCAAGGCCGCCAATACGATCAGCCGGCGAACAGTCGAGAACATGCATTTCTGCGTCGGGTCATCCTGGTCTGCTCAGCAACAGGTCGGCCTAGTCAAAGCCCGAGAACAGGATTCCGTCGAACCAGATATCCACGCCGTGCAGATCGACCAGCGGTTCGAACACGGCTATCGGATTGCAGCCCGGGCATCCGGTTACGTCACCGGCCGGATCGTCGCGTGTCGCGACTCCAGGAAAGACGGAGTGATCGCCAAACCGGAATCTTTGTATGTTATCCACCCGGTATGTCGCTCCGGCATAAGGGCGGTAGAAAGCCAGGACCGAGATCCGGCTGTCGGCCCCGGTGCCTTGAAGCAGGCGAGAAGAGATCAGGAACGACAATTCGGTGTGCGTTCCGAGCGAATGCACCTGCGGTGGCGGAATGGTCGACGCCTGCCAGGTATTGGTTCCAGCATTGAATCGCCAGACGGAAGATTGCGACCACTCCATCGGATGGGTGAATGATCCGTACTCGGAGCAGGCGTTCCAGTGCTCGAGGCTCACCTGACGGTCGTAACCCTGGGCATCGCCGGTCAGCGGGTCGCCGTCGGAATCGATCAATATCGACCACAGGTAGGCCCGGAGACCGACTGGCCATTCCGCCCGACAATAGGGAATTTCCGTGGTGCCGGGTCCCAGGCGGATGACTAGCAGGTTGCTGGCATCGGCGACGGCATGGTGTACGGCGACGGTCGCGTTCAGCAGCAAGAAACCAATCCAGCTGATGTGTTTCATGCTGGCCCCCATTGGGCGATCCTTGAAAAAACCCCGTGCTTTTCCTGTCAGGAAAGGCATTGCAAATCCAAACGGACTTTTCCAGGGTGTACCGGGGAGCCAGCGGCGGATCAAGGATTGGATTGGCCGCTTGTTGAGCGTCGTTGAGGGCTGTTTCGGGGGTTTAGTCGATTTCAGGGCAAAGAGCATGATTGAGAGCTGATATCCAAAGAGGGCAAAAATAAAGACCGGAAGGAGTAACGATGCTGATGCCTTGACCGTTCGCCCCGAGCGCTTCGACG
>CAZFUH010000276.1:0-5663 GCA_964522235.1 uncultured Rhodanobacteraceae bacterium | reverse complement strand
CGCCGCGACCGAAGGCAATCTGCCCGAGCACGGCCTGGTCGCGGGCGACTGCCAGAGGGTCGACTTGTACGCGCGCCTGATCGACGGCGATCGCCTGGCGGACCAGGGCGTCGGCCTCGTCCTTGCGGTCGAGCACGGCCAACACCTCGGCCAACAGCACGAGAATCTCGGCGTGACGTTGACCCAGATCCTGGTCCGCTTCGACAGATTGCGCCTGTACTCGATCCAGCGCATTGCGCAGTGCCGCTTCGGCTTCCTCGTAGCGGCCCTCGGCATGACGCAGACGCCCGGTTTCAAGACCGACCTGGACCCGGTCGACGTGATCGCCGGCAACGGTTTCGTCGAGCAATGCATCGGCGGTGTCGTACTGCCCCAGCTCGCGATAAATACCGGCCAGGGTCAGCAGCAGTTCGCCGCGCAGTGCCGGCGATTCGGTCATGCCTTCACGCAGACTGCGGGCGCCGCGGTCGAGCAACTCGTGCGCGGTGATCTGTCGACCGAGCGCCTGATTCGGCGCGGCACCGGCAAACAGCCCGACCAGAAAATTCTTCACCGCCTGTGCGCGCGCCGCTTCCAGCCGCGCCTGCTCGGCCGAGGCGCGCGCCTGTTCGGACTGTTGCAGCGTCGCGAACACCCCGGCGGCAATGCTCAGCACGATCAGCGTGATCGCCGCGACGGCCAGCCGGTTGCGACGCAGGAAACGGCTGACCCGGTAGCGCAGGCTTTCCGGTCGGGCGTACACCGGATGCTGGTCCAGATGGCGGCGCAGGTCGGCGGCGAACTCGTCGACCGAGGGATAGCGCCGGCTCGGCTCGGCACGCAGCGCATAGCGCAGAATCATGTCGAGATCGCCGGTCAGCCGCCGCCGCAGCGGACCCGGCAGGCTGCCCCGCTGGCGGGCAAGCTCGGCACGACGTTCGTCGGCAGCGTATTGGGCCGACGGCAGGCGCAGGGTGTCGTCGTCCCTGCGCGCCGGCCGCAAGCCGGTCAACAACTCATGCAGCAGTACACCCAAGGCATAGACATCGGCGGCCGTGGTGACAACGCCATCCTGCCACTGCTCGGGCGCGGCATAGGCCGGCGTCAGCCGGCGTTGGCCAATGATGGTTGCTGTCAGGTCCGGATCGCCGTCGCCGGAACCGGCAAGCAACCGGGCAATGCCGAAATCAAGCAGCTTCAGTGCGCCTTCGCCATCGACCAGGATGTTCGATGGCTTCAGGTCGCGATGCACGACCAGGGCGCGATGGGCATGGCTGACGGCCTCGCAGACCTTCAGGAACAGCGTCAGCCGGGCATCGACGCCAAGGCCACGGCGGTCGCAGTACTCGGTCAGCGCCTCGCCGTCGACGTATTCCATCGCGAACCACGGCACGCCTTCCGGGGTCAGCCCGCCATCAATCAGGCGGGCAATCAAGGGGTGCTCAAGACGCGCGAGTATCTGTCGTTCGCGCAGAAAGCGCTGCTGTTCGTAGGGATCGAGCATGCCCTGGCGCAGCAGCTTGATTGCCACCCGCTGCTCGAAACCGCCGTCGTCGCGCGTGGCCAGGAACACCGACGCCATTCCGCCTTCACCGATCAGGCGCTGGATGCGATAGGCGCCGAGACGGCGACCGATCCACGACGGCGGCGGTTCGGTTTCGGGCTCGGCGACGATCAGGCTCCGTGCCAATCGATCGCAGCCGCCGTCAATCAGTCCCTCGCGTTCGCTGTCAGCCAACAGCTGGGCCAGAGCGGCGCGCAGCTCGAGGTCGGGTTGTTGTTGCAACCAGTCCTGACATTGCACCGGCGTGAGATCGAGCGCCTCGTCGAGCAGCGGCGACAGCTCGCTCCAGCGCTCAGCAATTGTCGCGCGAATGTTTTCGTTGCCGCTCACGCCATCGCCTGATGCAGAAATGCTCGCGCCTTGCGCCAGTCGCGGTCGATGCTGCGCGTCGATCGCCCCATCACCTCGGCGGTTTCCTCCAGCGACAGTCCGGCGAAGAAGCGCAGCTCGACGACCCGGGCCAATACCGGCTCGGCGCTCTCCAACCGGCCGAGCGCGGCATCGAGGGCCAGGACATCGGCGGCGACCGCTTCGATGCTGGGCTGCGAAACCGTCCAGTCGACCGGAACCTGATCGCCGCCGCGCTTCTTGGCGCCGCGCATGCGTGCGTAGTCGACCAGGATGTTGCGCATCACGGTTGCGGCGTAGCCGAAGAAATGCGCGCGATCGCGCCAATCGGCGCCGCCGCCGGTCATGCGCAGATAGGCCTCATGTACCAGGGCCGTGGTTGACAGCGTGTGGCCATTGGCCTCGCGCACCAGATAGCGATGCGCCAGCCCGCGCAGTTCGTGGTAGACCTTCGGCAGCAACTGCTCCAGTGCCGATGCATCGCCCTGGCGGGCGCGATCCAGCAGCACGGTGATGTCCTTGGCTTCGGTCACGTATCCCCCGTGATGAACTGCCGACCATGGTAGAGCCGGCGCCCTGGCTTGGCGATCAGAACCTTGCTCTCCGCTCGGGGTGAGTACACCCTCTTCTTCCGCTGCCGAGTTCCGCCAGCGCTCGGTGGGCGTCAACGCTGGCAGCGCGGACAGTAGCAAGAGGCGCGGTTGCCGAGGCGGATCGAGCGAATCGTGGCGCCGCAACGCCGGCAGGTCGAACCTTCTCGGCCATAGACGAGAAGTTCCTGCTCGAAGTAGCCCGGCGACCCGTCCGGATGCAGAAAATCGCGCAGGGTGGTACCGCCGCGCCGGATCGCGTGCGCCAGAATCGCCTTGATCGCTTCCGCGAGCACGCCATAGCGCTGACGCGAGATCCGTCCGGCGGCGCGCAACGGGTGAATGCCGGCCCGGAACAGCGCTTCGGCGGCATAGATGTTGCCGACGCCGACGACGACGGCCTGATCCATGATGAAGGCCTTGACCGGTGCTCGCCGGCCGCGCGATCCCCGCCACAGGTGGTCACCATCGAAAGCATCCGACAATGGTTCCGGGCCGAGTTCGCTGAGCAAAGGATGGCAACTGCCGGCCGGCTGCCAGAGCAGGGCGCCGAACCGGCGTGGATCGCTCAGGCGCAACATGCGGCCCGAATCGAGCACCAGGTCGACATGGTCATGTCGACCTGGCGGCAGATCGGACGGCAGCACGCGCAAGACACCGCTCATCCCCAGATGCAGCACGACGCTGCCCCGCGCGGTCGCCAACAGCAGGTACTTGGCCCGGCGCTGGACGTCGACGACGATCTGGCCCGGCAGCTCCTGGACCAGCTCCGGCGGAATCGGCCAGCGCAGGGCCGGTACCCGCAGACGCAGTTCGAGCACGCGCCGCCCACGCAGGTGCGGCGCGATGCCGCGACGGGTGGTTTCGACTTCCGGCAACTCGGGCATGTCCGGCAAGCCTGCGGCCGGCGACGACGGCGGTCAAGCCCGGACCCGGCGAGCGTTGCGCCCGAACCCGACCGACCGTTGCAGCCCGGACGGCTTCTGCCGCGCAGGCTCCTGGGGCATGTACAATCGCGGCCCGGCCGGCACCTGCTCACCGGCCCGCTTCTGTTGGCGAGCGGCATGGACCCCATTGAATCGCGAATCCGCGACTTTCTTGACGACCACTTCCCCGGCGCCGGCGCGGCGCAGCCCGGGCAAAGCCTGCTGGAATCGGGCCTGATCGACTCGATCGGCGTCCTCAGCCTGGTGACCTGGCTGGAGGAAGCGTTCGGTTTCGTGATCGACGACGCCGATGTGCTGCCGGAAAACCTGGACAGCGTCGCCGCCCTGGTCGACTTCGTCGCGCGCAAGCGCGCCGAGACCGGCCTGCCGGCCTGAACGCGGCGAGCGCAGTCCCTGAACATGCGCTACGAGCGTTACCTGTTCGACAGCGCCCGACGCCGGCCGGCACACACCGCCCTGGTTTGCGGCCAGCGCCGACTCAGCTATGCCCAGGTTGCCGAACAGGTCGAGGCCCTGGCCGGCGCCCTGGTGCACCGAGCCGGACTGGACATCGGCGAGCGCTGCGTGCTGCTGCTCGACAATCGCGCCGAGACCGCGATCGGCGTGTTCGCCGCGCTGCGCGCCGGCGCCGTGTTCAGCGTGCTCAATCCCGGCACCAAGGCCGACAAGCTGGCCTATGTGCTGAACGACTGCCAGGCCAGCGTCCTGGTCACCCAGGGCGGCCTGTTGCCGGCAGCGCGCAGCGCCGCCGCCCAGGTCCCGAGCCTGCGCCGGATCATCGTTGTCGAGGGCGATGACCAGACGCTGAGCGGTATCGAGATCGACTACGCGAGCTTCGTCGAGCAGGCGCCGATCCTGCCGGAACCGGCGCGCGGCATCGACATCGACCTGGCGATGCTGGTCTATACGTCCGGCTCCACCGGCCGGCCCAAGGGGGTCATGATGACCCACCGCAACATGGATCATGTCGCCGGGTCGGTGCTCGACTATCTGCGCGGCAGCGAGGACGACGTGATTCTGAACGTGCTGCCGATGGCCTTCGACTACGGCCTGTACCAGTGGCTGATGGCGGCCCGGCTCGGCGCCACCCTGGTGCTGGAGAAATCGTTCGCGTTTCCCCGCAAGATCCTGCCCTTGCTCGCCAGCGAACGGGTCACCGGCTTTCCGCTGGTGCCGACCATGGCCGCGCTGCTGCTCGGTCTGCGCGAGTTCGATCCGGCCTGGGCGGCGAGCGTGCGCTACCTGAGCAATACCGCCGCGGCGCTACCGCCGGCGCATATTCTGCGCCTGCAGGCGTTGTTTCCCAACGCCCGGTTGTACTCGATGTACGGCGTCACCGAGTCCAAGCGCTGCACCTGGCTGCCGCCGGAGCAGCTGGCGCTGCGGCCGGACAGTGTCGGCATCGCGATCCCCGACACTGAGGTCTGGGTCGCCGATGACGACGGCCGGCCGCTGCCGCCGGGCACGGTCGGTGAGCTGGTCGTACGCGGCGGCCATGTCATGCAGGGCTATTGGAACGACGACACCGCAACCGCGCGAGCGCTGCGTCCCGGCCGCTACCCATGGGAGCGCGTATTGCACACCGGCGACCTGTTCCGCATGGACGAGGACGGTTACCTGTACTTCGTGGCACGCAAGGACGACATCCTGAAGACGCGCGGCGAAAAGGTCAGCCCGAAGGAAGTCGAGAACGTACTCTATGCCCTGTCCGGCGTACGCGAGGCGGCCGTGGTCGGTGTACCCGACCCGATCCTCGGCCTGGCGCTGAAGGCGATCCTCGCCGTCGACGAAGGTGTCGAGCTGACGCCGCGCGAAGTCATCGGCCACTGCGCGACACACCTGGAAGACTTCATGGTGCCGCGCCTGATCGAGTTTCGCGATGAGTTGCCAAAGACCGCGACCGGCAAGATCCGCCGCGCGGACCTGCAGGCCGAACAGTAGGCGTCGGAAACCGACCGATAGGGAGCTTCTGAGCCTCCCCAATCAGCTCAGCCGTGAACCGCTGCTAGCGTTCTACAATCATTTCAGCGACCTGAGGCTCGGTCAGTTCTTCGATCCTTCCTGCGGCGGCGGGCTGGTCCTCGGTCAACGGCGAACGGAGGCGGCGCGAGGCTGCTCGAGTTCCAAAGTACGGCCACAAGCTCGGATCTGAAGCCAACGCGATGAACCTTCCAGCGCCGGCGCATCTGAGGTTGCTTCCAGCGCTGGCGCTCGGCATCTGCGCAGGATTGATCG
>CAZFUH010000275.1:0-5665 GCA_964522235.1 uncultured Rhodanobacteraceae bacterium | reverse complement strand
GGGACCGCGCTGCGCCGTGGTATGTTCGAGCCCGCGGTCGATTGAGTCGGGTTCGGTGGCCCTGTGTCGCAGCGCCAGCGACGCCGCCTGCGACCGTGGGTCGATCCCGGCCCTGGACTCCGTCGGCGCCGTGCTGTCGAGGGCGGCGAGCAGCAGCTTTTCAAGGATATGGACAAGGAGGGTCTGAATGCCAAGCAAGGTGGCGCACGGGGATCAGCGTGGCTGGATCGTTCCGATCGGCGGCGCCGAGGACAAGGACACCGATCCTCGCATCCTCAAGCGTTTTGTCGAATTGTGTGGCGGCACCGACGCCGATATCGTCGTGATTCCCACCGCCAGCCGCCTGGTCGAGACCGGCAGCCAATACCAGCGCCTGCTGCCCGACCTCGGCGCCGGCTCGGTCACGATCCTGGATTTCGATACCCGACGCGATTGCAGTGAACACAACCGCCTGGCCCGGCTCGAACAGGCCAGCGGCGTGTTCTTCACCGGCGGCAACCAGCTGCGCCTGTCGACCCTGCTCGGTGGCACGCCGGTCGCCAAGCTGGTGCGCACGCAGAACGCGCGCGGCATCACCGTCGGCGGCACCAGCGCCGGTGCCAGCATTCTCAGCGAACACATGATCGCGTTCGGCGACGAGGGCAGCTCGCCGCGTGCCAGCAGCGTGCGTCTGGCGCCGGGTCTGGGCCTGACCAACCGCTTCGTCATCGATCAGCATTTCCGTCAGCGCGACCGCCTCGGGCGCCTGGTCGCGGCGCTGGCCTACAACCCGTTTGCGGTCGGCATCGGCCTGGACGAAGACACCGCTGCGTTCATTGGTCCGGACAATACCCTGGAAGTGGAGGGCAGCGGTTCGGTGACCGTCGTCGATGCCAGCGAGCTGACGTTTTCCTCGATGGATCGTGCCGGCGAGAACGATCCGGTCTGCCTGCTTGGCCTCGGCGTGCATATTCTGATTGCCGGCGCCACCTACAACCTGCACACGCGCAAGGCTGCCGCCGGCCGCCTTGCGACGACCAAGACCTGAAACGGAACTCGATATGCGCATTCTCGAACGCTCTGTCTACGTCGGTCCATCGCTGTATGCGCATTTTCCGGTGATCCGTTTGCTGCTCGATGTCGGCGAACTCGAGCAGTGGCCGACCGGGCGTCTGGGCGCCACCTTCGTCGATCGTCTGGTCGCGGCCCTGCCCGGTCTCGCCGAGCATGGCTGCTCCTACCGGGAACCCGGCGGTTTCATCCGGCGCATGCGCGAGGGTGAGGGCACCTGGCTCGGTCATGTCATGGAGCATGTCGCCATCGAACTGCAGAATGTCGCCGGGGAGGACGTCACCTTCGGCAAGACGCGCAGCGTCGACGACCGCCCCGGCGTCTACACCGTGGTCTATGAATACAGTCAGCGCGAGGAGGGCATCGCCGCCGGCGAACTGGCCTTGAAGCTGCTGTCTTCGCTGTTGCCGCCGGAACTGCGCTCGTCGGCCGCGGTGCCGGAAGACTGGAACTGGGACCAGGCCCGCGACGACTTCATCCGCTATGCCCAGCGTCGCGCCCTGGGGCCGTCGACGGCATCCCTGGTCCGCGCCGCCGAAGAGCGCGGCATTCCGTGGCTGCGCTTGAACAACCAGTCCCTGGTCCAGTTCGGTCACGGCACCTACCAGCAACGGATCCAGGCCACGGTCACCGGCAAGACCCCGCACATCGCGGTCGAGCTGGCCAGCGACAAGGAAGAGACGAACAAGATCCTGGCCTCGCTCGGCCTGCCGGTGCCGCGCCAGATCCTGGTCACCAGCGCCACCGATGCCCTGCGTGCGGCGCAGCGCTTGGCCGGACCGGTCGTGCTGAAGCCGTACAACGGCAATCATGGCCGCGGCATCACGATCAATATCCAGGGTGACGACGAGATCCGCGCCGCCTTCGACGCTGCCCGCGAACACTCGCGCTCGGTCATCGTCGAGACCTTCCAGCCCGGCGACGACCATCGTCTGCTGGTGATCAATGGCGAGCTGATCGCGGCCACCCGGCGCACGCCCGGTCACGTCGTCGGCGACGGCAAGCACACCGTCGCCGAATTGATCGAGCTCGTGAACCAGGATCCGCGCCGCGGCGTCGGCCACGAGAAGGTGCTGACCCGGCTCGAGATCGACGCCCAGGCTCGGCTGATGCTCGAACGTGCCGGCTATACCGCGGACTCGATCCTGCCCGAGGGCGAGGTCGTCTACCTGCGCTCGACGGCGAACCTGTCGACCGGCGGCACTGCGACCGACGTCACCGACATCATCCATCCGGACAACCGCGACATGGCGGTACGCGCGGTGCGCGCGATCGGCCTGGATGTCGGCGGCGTCGATTTCATTACGCCGAACATCGCCGAAAGCTACAAGAACATCGGCGGCGCGATCTGCGAGGTCAATGCCGCGCCCGGCTTCCGCATGCACGTTGCACCGAGCGAGGGCACGCCGCGCGATGCCGCCGGACCAGTGATCGACATGCTGTTCCCGCCCGGGACGCCGACGCGGGTGCCGATCGCCGCGGTCACCGGCACCAATGGCAAGACCACGACGGCGCGCATGCTGGCGCACATCACCAAGATGGGCGGCTATACGCCCGGTCTGACCACGACCGATGGCGTCTACATCGATGGCCAGCGCACGGTCGAGGGCGACATGACCGGGCCGGTATCGGCCCGGATGGTGCTGTCGGACCCGCACATCGACATCGCGGTACTGGAAACCGCGCGCGGTGGTCTGCTGCGTGCCGGCATGGGCGTGCCCGAGGTCAATGTCGGTGCCGTGTTGAACGTGCAGGCCGATCATCTGGGCATGAAGGGCATCGACACCCTGGAGCAGCTGGCCGAGGTCAAGCGCATCGTCGTCGAGGTCGCGACCGACTGCGCCGTGCTCAATGCCGACGATCCGAACGTCCTGCGCATGTCCGCCTACACCGACGCCAAGACCATCTGCTATGTGACCACGAATCCCTCGCATGCGCTGGTGCGCGAGCACATCCGTGCCGGCGGCCGTGCCTGTGCGCTCGAGAACGGCGTCAACGGTCACATGATCACCTTGTACGACAAGGGCAGCCACATTCCGCTGCTGTGGACGCATCTGATCCCGGCAACGCTCGAGGGTCGGGCCATGCACAACGTCCAGAACGCGATGGTCGCAGCGTCGATGGCGTTCTCGCTCGGCATCAAGCTCGACGCGATCCGGCACGGCTTGCGGACCTTCGATACCACGTTCTTCCAGGCGCCGGGACGCATGAACGTGTTCGACGAGCATCCGTTCAAGGTGCTGTTCGACTACGCCCACAATGCCCATGCGGTCGCTGTCATGGCGGAGCTGGCGCAGCGGCTGGATGTCGACGGCCGGCGCATCGTCGTCGTTGCCGGTCCGGGCGATCGTCGTGACGAGGATCTGGTCGCGATCGCGCAGGCGGTCGCCGGGCGTTTCGATCACTACATCTGCCGTCGCGACGACGCCCTGCGCGGCCGCGACGGCGACGAGGTGCCGCGGATCATCGCCCGGGCACTGGCCGCGGCCGGGGTGCCGGACCAGGCCATCGAGGAGATCCCCGACGAGCAGCTGGCAATCGACGCCGCGCTGCGCATGGGCCGTTCCGGCGATCTGGTGCTGATCTTCGCCGACCAGCTGGCCCGCTCGTGGAAGCAGGTCACGAAGTTCCGGCCCGATGGCACGCCGGCACCGCGAGCGGCGTCGGTGCCCGCTCCTTTGCCGGTGGCCGGAAGCGATGACGAGGCGCCGCGGATCGACATGGAAGGCCTGGTCCGCGACGAACGCGGCCTGGTGTTCGCGCGCGAAGGCGACGACTGAGTGGCGGCGCAACCGTTTGACGATTCCCGCCGTCTGACCGGACCGAACCTGTACTTCGACGGCCCCGGCGCAGCCCTGGAAACGATCCTGGATGCCGGCATCGACGACGCCCTGATCGATGCCTGGCGACAGCGGGTGTTGCGGGCGCTGTCCCATCTGCGCTGGCCGCACGGGCCGATCCTGGCGCGACGGCATGCCAGCGGCGCCTCGCTGACGTTCGCAGCGCCGGCCGATCGCCTCTATGCCGCGACCGAGGTCAATGAATGGGCCTGGCAGGCGGCCTTGCGTGCCGCCGGCCGCAATGACTTCGAAGTCGCGTTGGCGCCGGGTCATGCCCCGCCGGACGACGAAACCGCGGCCCTGGCCGTGCTCGCGCGCGTCGCCGCCGCCGAAGCTTGTCCGCGGCTACAGCCTTTGCTTGATGCAGCCGCTGGACACGGCGTGCTGGCTCTGCTCGACGAAGACGCGCTCAGCCTCGGCAGCGGGCGCGGGGGACGAACGTGGCCGATCGACAGCCTGCCCGATCCCGAGCAGGTGCCGTGGCCGGAACTGCACGATATTCCGATCGCCCTGGTCACCGGTTCGAACGGCAAGACCACGACCGTGCGCCTGCTCGCAGCGATCTCGAGCGCACATGGCTGGCGCAGCGCCCACAGCTGCACCGACGGCCTGTACGTCGCTGGCGAACTGCTCGAAGGTGGCGACTACTCGGGCCCCGGCGGCGCCCGGACCCTGCTGCGGCGCACCGACATCGACGCGGCGATTCTGGAAACCGCCCGCGGCGGCCTGCTTCGCCGCGGCTTGGCGGTCAGCCGCTCGCCAGTCGCGGTGGTCACCAATGTCAGTGCCGACCACTACGGTGAATACGGCATCCACGGTCTCGACGATCTGGCGCAGGTCAAGCTCAGCGTCGCGCGCGCGATCGACCGCGAGGGCACGTTGGTACTCAATGCCGATGACGCCCGGCTGGTTGCCGGCGCCGAGCGACTGCACTGCCCGCTGGCATGGTTCGGGCTTGACGCCGAGCTGCCGAGGCTGCGGCAATCGCGCGCCGATCGCGGTCGCAGCTGCGCGCTCCGGGACGGGCGGCTGGTCCTGTTCGACGGCGAACGCGAACACGATCTCGGCGCCGTGGCCGAGATGCCGCTGAGCCTGGGCGGCAGCGCCGAGTACAACATCGCCAATGCCGCGGCCGCGGCACTGGCGGCACACACACTGGGCATCGACACGGCGACGATCGCTCGAGTGCTGGCCCAATTCGGCGGCCGCCGTGACGACAATCCCGGCCGGTTGCAGCACTGGTCCCTGCCCGCTCTCGAGGTCTACGTCGACTACGCGCACAACCCCGACGGACTGTCCGGTCTGCTCGCAGTCGCGAGCCGGCAACGGCGCGGTCGTCTGGCTCTGGTGCTCGGCCAGGCCGGCAACCGCGACGACGCACAGATCCGCGAACTGGCGGCCGCGGCGGCGCGCTTTCGTCCAGACCTGGTGGTCCTGAAGGACATGGACGGGTATCTGCGCGGCCGCGCCGGCGGCGAGGTCGCCGGCATCCTGCGCGCCGCGCTGATCGAACACGGTATGGCAACCGATCACCTGTTCGAATGTCTGGATGAACTCGAGGCCGCGCGCCACTGCCTGGCCTGGGCACGCGCCGGCGATGTCCTGGTCCTGCCGATCCACAATATCGAGGCCCGCGCCGGCGTCTGCACCCTGCTCAACCGCCTTGAGTCCGAGCACTGGCAGCCCGGCCAGCCGTTGCCACTCGGCTAGGTGGTATTGCGGCTAGGAGCCTGCGCGGCAGAAACGTTCGAGGCGAAACGGATGCCATCGTCATT
>CAZFUH010000274.1:0-5683 GCA_964522235.1 uncultured Rhodanobacteraceae bacterium | reverse complement strand
CGTGGCCCGTTCCATTGCCGACTGGTTGCGGCCGGATCAACGCAAATGCCGGTCCAGGAAATCCAGAACCCGGTGGCGATACTGCGATGGTTCGTAGGCCTGGAGATCGACATGCCCGGCGCCGTCGACCAGCCAAAGCTCTTTCGGCTGGACCGCGGCATCGAAGATCGCGCGTGTCTCCTCCGGCATCGTGTGGCGGTCGGCGGTGCCGGAGATGACGAACACCGGGCACCGGAGATCCGGCATCCGGTCGATCGGTCGCAACTCCGCCGGGTCGATTCCGAGACGCTGGCGCCACTGCATGAGCAGCAGCTCGACGGGCACGGAGGCGAACACTCCCAGCCGAATCGCGACGCGGTTGCGTACGGCATCGACGACGTCGGCGTAGACCGACTCGATGACCAGCGCATCGATGGCCAGCGGCGACGCCAGCACGGCGGCGGCGGCGCCCAACGAAACGCCGATCACCGCGATCGGTTCGCCTGGATGCGCGCTGCGCGCGTAATCGACGGCGGCCTGGACATCGTAGCGCTCAAGATGGCCGGCGGTGATCGCCATTCCCGGGCTCTCGCCATGGGCCTGAAAGTCGATCAGGACGATGGCGTATCCAGCCGCGTGCAGCATTCGAGCCCGCGCCAGCATCGCCAGTCGCGAGCTGCGGATCCCGTGCAGCAGGACGACCACGCCGTAGGCATTCGAAGGCCGCAGATGCCAAGCCGCGATCGTCGATCCGGACCGGCTGTCCAAGCTCAACGCCACGGCATCGAGATCCTCGGGCGGCAACCCGACCACACTGGGCCGCGGAGCGATGATCGCAGCGGCCACCTGCCAGGAAACGACAGCGACCGCCATGCTGGCCAGGGCCGCTGTCCAGATCAGGTATCGAACCAGTTTTCGCCGTCGTCTCGTCACCTGCGACCCTGCCACTTGATCCGCCACTGAACATCACGCTGGCCGAATCGTAGTTCAACGCCATGTCCCTCGCAGCTGACCTTTCGCGCAAGGAGCAAATGAGTAAACGGTGTCGGGGGCGAATGGCACTTACTTTAGCCCGTCAGCTCCACCTGCTGCTCAAAAAATCAAGGAGTTGAGCCAGTAGCCGGTCGAAATGCCGCCAAGTAAGTTCCATTCGTCCCTGACACTTTTTTTGGACCTGGGTTCTTCCGGCCACGAGGTTGCCGTACATTCCTGCCTTCGGACGGAGCCACCTTGATCATTTTTTCTCGTTTCTTGCGAGTAATTGATCAAGATCTCGATCGCGGTTGCGTCACTACGAGGCTCCTGGCCAGGAGGCTTCGCAGGCTGGCGGGCGAGGCCGAATCTGGGAAGCTGCGGTCTTCGGCGGGTGTCGGGAGGCCGGGTTCGTTTTCGTATCGCGTTGCCGGGATTGGCATTTCGCGGTTCTATGGGGAGCAGGGAAGGATGAAGCTCAGGAACACCATTTTTGTCGCCGTCTTTTCGTCGTTGCTGCTGTCTGGCTGCGCTTCGGCGCCGAAGAACAGCCATAGCGTGCTGTCGTCTTCGGCACGGTCGATCCTGGCGAATGCCGCGGTCGAGACTCGTGTCGAGCCACCGGTGGCATTTCGAGTGCATACGCCGGCGCAGTCGGGCGGCATGATGGTCGGCATGTTGTTCGGCGCAATCGGGGGCTTTACCGGGGCGCTGGTGGCGGATGCCCGAGCCCGGGCGCTCGGCGAAAAGCTGGTCGAGCAGACTGGCATCAGCGATCCCGCTCCGGATCTTGCTCAACGCCTGATGACCGTGCTCGAACATCGCCTGCAAGCCGTTGCCGCCTCGTCTCCGATTCACCTGGTCGTAGAGACCAAGGGTTGGACCGCCAGTTCTGCGGGGCTTGCCGCGCATTCGCGGATCAGGCTGCTCGATACCCGCAACGGCAGTTCGCTCGCCGGCGCCGACTGCCGATACTCGACGCCAAAGGCACTGGCGCCAGCGAACCTGGATGCCGTGCTCGCCGACGACGCGGCATTCGTCAAGGCGTCACTGGAGCAGGCCGTCGACGCCTGCGTGGACTACGTCTCGCAGAACATGCTGCCGTAGCGGAGTCAGGCCAAACGATTCCGCTCAGGCGTGGTGCTCGACGGCCTGGATGTATGCGCGTTTGACCTGGGTTGCCTATGAAATCCGTGTTCCCGCCGAGGCCAGCAAAGAACGCGACCGTCGGCGGGAAACGTGGTCATCGGTATGAAAACCGCGGTCGGAGTTCGCTTTCCGGCACTGAGACCGAAACGGCCATCGCAACGGCCACGCTGACCCGAGTTCTTCCGGGGTAGACTCGTGCTGTCGACGCCGTCACTCGCCACCCTGATCTGGGAATACCTATCATGCCGTTCCGCCCCGCCGTGGTCGGTCGTTCTGACGCAAGCCTGAGCGTCAATGCCGTCGCAACGGAATCACCGTGCCCGACCGGACCGATCCTGGCCGGCGTCCTCGTCACCGTCGACGCGCGTCGGGCGTACGTGTGGTGCGCCGGGAGTTTCGCGCCGTTCTCGCTTGGTCTTCGGCCCCCATCCGGCGTTGCTCGTCGTCGCCATAGCGCGGCCATGGCTTCCCCTTGCGCCTTGTCTCCGGACCGGATCCACGGCGCGACAAAGGCACCAAACTCCAGGCGTACCCCACCAGCTGCGCAGCCGATTTGAGCTCGATGCCGTCGCACGAGAACGAGCACGAGAACGAGCACGATCCGGGCCGGGCTCGACGCTGGCGTCTGGACGATCTGGACATCGATCTCGACCGCCAGCAGGTTCGTCGTGGCGACACGATGCTACCGGTTGGCGGACTGAGTTTTCGCCTGCTTCAGCATCTGCTGTTGACCGGCCCACGGATCGCAAGCTACGAAGAACTGATCGCGTCGGTATGGGCGCCAGCCGTGGTCAACGAGGAGACCGTCACGCAACGGGTCAAGCTGCTGCGCCAGGCGCTCGGCGACGATGGCCGTCGGGCGCGCTACATCCGGTCAGTCCGGGCCGTCGGCTACCAGTTGTGTTCACCGCCACAGCCTTTGGCGAGCGAACAGGAAGAGAAGCAGGCACGGACTGGAGTTCCCATCCGGACGGTCGTGACCGTCGTGGCGGCAGCAGCGATGATACTGGCCGTCGCCGCCGTCGGGCTGATGCGAACGGACACCGACACGGTCGAGCCGATCGGTGCCCGACCGGTTGTCGACGTACTGCAGCGCGCCGCCCACTACGCCGCGATCGGCCAGGACGCGAACAACGAACGCGCCATCGCCTTGCTGGAGCCGGAGCTGGAACGGTACCCAGGTCGGACCGAGGTCCTGATTCCGCTGAGCCGTGCCTACAGTGCCCGCGTCTGCCTGTACAACCATGACCCGCATTGGGCCGGACGAGCACAGGAGCTGGCCGAGTCGGCGTTGGCCCGGACGCCGGATCTGGCTGCGGCGCACTCCGCCCTGGGCTATGCCCACGACTGCAGCGGCCGGCTGGCGCTGGCGTTGGCCAGCTACGAATACGCGCTGGCGCTGGATCCGGACAACGACGGCGTGCGCGCATCGGCCGCCTATCTGTACGAACGCAGCGGCCGACTGGCCGAAGCCCTGGCCGCCAACCTCGCCGTACGCGACCGTAACCAGGCACGCTATCTGGACATCCAGATCGCCAGCAACCTGGAGCGCCTCGGCTTCGTCGCGAGCGCCGAGACGCTCTACGCCGACAGCTTTCGACTGTATCCGGACAGCGTCTTCTCCAACATCGCCTGGCCGCGCTTCCTGTTCACGCAGGGCCGGATCGGTGAAGCCGAACAGACGCTGGCCGAAGCGATGCAGCGTGGTACGGACCATGTCGACCTGCATCTGCTGGACGGCGAGATCGCACTCCTGCTTGGCCGTGACGATCACGCCCGACGCGCGTTCCGGCGCGCGGCCGATCTGCGTCCGCACAAGAGCTGGGCGGTCAGCCTGCTGCTGCTTGTTGACGAAAGCGACTCCAGCCGCGACCAAGCTCGGCAACGCGCACGAACTCGGCGAGCCCAGATGGTCCCAGGTCAGATTTATCCATCCGACTGGCTGGAGGTGGCCGTGCTGGACGCCGGCACCGGCAACCGCGAGCAGGCCTTGGACGCACTGACACGGGCGATCGATGCCGGCTATCGCGACCAGGGCTACCTGCAACGCTCGCCGCTGTTGCGGCCGCTCGCCGGTGAGCCCGGGTTCGTCTCCGCAATCGACCGGATCGCCGCGGCAACCCGGGCCGAACGCGAACGTGTCCTGCAGGCGGATTGGCTGCCGGAGCCGCTGCGTACTGCACTCACGGCATCGCCTTGAGTACGTAGCGGCCGAACAGCTCGTGCGTCTGCCCGTGCATGCCACGCTGGTTGTAGTGCGTACGTGTGACGACCGTGACCAGGCGCAACTCTGGCACGATGAAAACGTAGTTGCCGCCGTTTCCAGCCATTGCCCAGACGCCGACCTCGCCATCGCCATGCTCGAACCGGAAGCGCCAGATCTGGTACCCGTAGTCGGCGTCGTCGCGTGCCTGGGCGCGGACGCTGAGTATCGCGTCGATCCAGGCCGCCGCGACCACCTGCCGGCCCTGCCAACGGCCGCGATCGACCAGCAGCTGCCCGATCCTGGCCAGGTCACGGCTGCGATAGCGGGTGCCTCCGCCGCCCATTCCGACGCCTTCATTGGCACGATTCCAATGCGAGACCTCGATGCCCAGCGGCCGCTCGAGTACCTCGGCGGCGAAGTTTGCCAACGTCTTCCCGCTGCTGCGCTCGAGCACAGCGCCGAGCACAAATGGCGCTGCCGTGCAGTAGGCGAATGCGCGGCCGTGGGCACTGTCTTCGGGACGGCGCTGCCAGGGCGCAAACCCCTTGATCGGCAGGTCAAGCGCGAACCGGGTCCAGTGCCGACTCAGGTACATGCGCTCTTCATTGCCGGATGAATACTGATTGTCGTCGTCGCATTCCCACATCGTACTCATGGTCAGCAGGTCCTCCAGCGTCATCGCCGACTTGACCGGGTCGGGATGGGGCCACGGCTGGAGATCGGGGAAGAAGGCGTAAACCTGAGCCTTGACGCCGGTGATCAGCTCGCGCTCGATCGCCGCGCCGACCAGAAGTGCGGTCACCGTCTTGGTCGCCGATCGAGTGTCGTTGAGCACGTCGACGCCGCCGGTGCCGAAATAGGCCTCGTGCACCAGACGGCCCCGGTGCGCGATCAGGACACTGGTGGTCTCCGGGTAGTCGCCAGCTTCGATTCGTTCGGCCAGCTCGGCCCACAGCCCGGTGTTCCAGCCCAGTTCGCCGGCATCGCCGGTCGGCCAGCCTTCCGCGTCTTCCGTCGTTGCCCGGTCGGACACGGTGGTTGGCTCGGTGCCCAAGGCACAATTCGCGATGAACAGGCACAACAGGCCGGCGAGGGCCGGCCCTGTCAGGCGGTGCGGGAGATCGAGATTCATTGTTTGCTCCAGAGATCAACGGAGCCGACAAGGGACCAGAAACGTCGATGAAATGCCGGAAGATCGGCTGAAGAACTCTGAAGGCGGCGCTTTCGGCAGATCGGGACGGCCTGTCGCCGACTGGCGTCGGCATGGCAGCCCCTCATCCGGCGCTGCGCGCCACCTTCTCCCCGCGCGCGGGGAGAAGGAAGCACAATGGCTCGCCGCCGGCCGGACTAGTGAAGTGCGCCGGAAGTTTCGCACCA
>CAZFUH010000273.1:0-5705 GCA_964522235.1 uncultured Rhodanobacteraceae bacterium | reverse complement strand
CCGGCTTGGAAGGCCTGCTCATGAAGATGCGGCGCGCTCAGATAGCTGCCGGCAAACCAGGTTCGGCATCGACCCTGCAGGGTCTCGAACTGCCTGGAAGCGGCGGCCACCGGGTGCACCATGCGCCGCTCGGCGATGATCAGCGATGTTCGGGGTTCGATCGGCGGAATCGGGCATGATGATGCACGCGGCAGCGCTCGGAAAGGCATAGAGCTGGGCGAACAGACGGCTGTGCCGGTTGCGCTCGAGGTACTCGCCCAGGGCCTGCTCCCGATCGCTGCCGTCGGGCACCATCACCTGGGCGCAGTTCCCGCCCAGACGTTCGCCTGCCTCGACCAAGGTCACCTCACCTGGGCGCCAAGACGACTGAGGTGCCAGGCCGTGGCAATGCCGGCCCCACCCCCGCCAACCACCGCTACCCGCGGCCCCGGTCGGCTCTCACCATCACAAGAAAAGGTTTGCACGTTCCGATCGCTCCCACCGTCCTGAAGCCGGCCTTCATTGCCGGGTTGGAGTGGGTTACGAGAGCACGGGTCAGAAACGACACACTGGGTCGTTGCGACTCACTTCAGATTCAGCCGAGCGAACCACGCCATGAAGTTCGACGATCTGCTGGGCTCGTCGCTGGCGACCCTGATCCGGCAGGCGTACGCAATGTACGACGCCCATGCCGAGCCGCTGCCGGTCGAACTGCGTGTACTGCTGCAGTCGGTGGCCGCGCCGGATCTGCTGCGCCGCGCCCGCGTCGTCGTCGACAAGACTCCGGACAATGTCGCCGGTCTCGCGAACCGCCTGCATCATGGCGGCGGTCGATGGCATGCCGTCACTTTGGACGACATCATCGTGTTCTCGGCCGCGCCGGCGGCGAATCTGGCCGGCTATCTGCATTGGGTGCACGAGCTCAAGCACGTCGAGCGACATGGACGCCCACCGTTGGCGGCACGCGCGCCGGCAGTTCGAATTCCTCGTCGACCTGGAAGACCAGGCGTGGGCGCAACGCCTCGCGCAACTCGCCGACACCGATCCGGTCCTGGCCCAGGATGTCGCGGAGCTGCTGGCGGCGGATGCCGAGACCGGAGACGCAGCGACCGAGTTGTCCGACCAGGCCGGTGAGCTGATCGAGAATCTGCTCGACAGCGAAGAAGGCGCCGAGCACGGACAATTGCAGGGACAGATGCTCGGGTGCTGGCGGCTGGAACGCGAGATTGGCCGCGGTGGCATGGGTGCGGTGTGGCTGGCCAGCCGCGCCGACGGCGCCTACGAGGGCCACGTCGCGATCAAGTTGATGCATGCCCGTTTCGATGGCGCGGTCCTGCGGCGGCGCTTCCAGGCCGAGCGCCAGATCCTCGCCGGACTCGATCACCCGAACATCGCGCGTCTGGTCGATGCCGGCGGCGACGCCGAAGGACGTCCGTTCCCGGCCTTGGAGTACGTTGACGGCCAGAACATCGTCGACCATTGCGATGCCCGCGGCCTGTCCCTCGACCAGCGCCTGGGCATCTTCTATGTCGAACGTGCCGAAGAGCTGTCCTGAAACTTCCTGGCCTTGCGGCACGAGCAAAGCGGCCCCGTTGCCCTGGCAATGGCCACTGCCTTGGATCTTTCTGGCCGTGCGCAGCTTGCGCGCGGGCATCCGGAGCAGGCCGAAACGCTGCAGCGCCAGGCCCTGGCGGTCCGCGAGCGCAACCTCTGCCCGGACCACCCATACACACTCGCAGCCAGGGCGCGACTGGCCTTGCTGATGGAAGCGCTGCAGCGACTCCCGGAAGCGACGGCGCTCGCGCATGCCCTGACCGAAGCGGTGGCCAGCCCGGCCTCGGAACTTCCCGAAGACCTGCGCGCGCGTCTGCGGATACTCGCCGCGCTGCCGACGCCAGACACGAGCTGCGAAGCGCTGCGCACACTCGCTGAAACTCCGGGCAGTGCCGTGCAACGCCGGAGCGCTGTGCTCTACCTCGCCGACTGCCAGCTGCAGCGAGGCGCTGCCGAGGCGGTGGACTGGATCGGCATCGGTCCATCCCTGGTACCGGCCACCGCCAGCGATCCGGCAATCGCGCAGCTTCAGCAGTGCCTGCGTGCCGCGCTCGCCGAGCGCGAGGCCGCTGCCGCCCTCCGCTGATCGAACCGGCCAGCGCAGCTCGGACCATACCTCGCACCGGCCTGGGCCGAAGTGTCCTGGGCCGATCGCCACGGGCGGGGAACCCTGATCGACACGAGGAGTCCCAGTCCCGCCCTGGTCGCAGGGCAGTCGCGGGCGCGACCGATATACCTCGGACGAGGACCGTGCCGAACTGGAAGCGATGTTCGAATCCGAACTGGGCTACAAGGGCATCTACAGCTACTGATCGTTCGCACTCACCATCTCAAAGTCGACCGTCCACACTTCATCCGACTTCAATTCAATGCCGCTGCGGTGAACTGTGACCATTCCGGGCAAGCTGCACTCCAGGTCGTAGCGGCCGGGGGGAATGGGGGCCAGGCGGTAGTTGCCGCGGGCATCGGCCACAGCGATGAACTTCTGCGCGGGGTGTTGCTCGCGCGCCGTGATCATCGCACCCGGCAAGGGTGCGCCCTTGGAAGTAACGCTGCCAGTAATCGTGCCCGGATCGGAACTCATTGAAATCCCTTCGCTGGGTGGCGCCGACGCCCAAGATTACGCGCGTGAGATCTTGGGTCAAGGCGCGAAGCCGCCCGTTAGCGCTGATCCGCACCTCGCGCGCGCCTTTGCCGAACAGCAACAGCGCGTTCAAGGACACGCGGATGGACGATGCTGGCCACGATCCATACCGCACCGCCGCAATGGACGCAGGGGCTCACGTCGACGGCCAGTGCAGCGATTATTCAGCAAAGCCCTTGTGACGACAACTCGACATGTTCATCATCGCGATTTCCAGCGATTCTGAAAATCAAACGCACCCGAAGCACCGGGCTGCGGCAAGCCAAGCGACCTGTTGCGGTACCCAAGGATCGGTGGCTCGCGGAACGATGCTCAGCACTCGGCGACCGTCGGAAGCTCGAACGGCCACCGCTGTTTGCGGCCGGCCGTCGGCCGATGTCGTCAGTGATAGACGATGTAGCCGCGATGCGACATGCACTCGCGTACGACGTTGCGATACGCCTCGGCAGCACCATGGCTGTCGGCGACACCATAGGCGGCGCCGTGCACGGCGCCGACGCTGGCGCCATAGCGGGTGATCGAACCCTGGTGACCCTTGAAGCCATCGCCGAGTGCGGCGCCGATCGCGGCACCGAACAGGGCGCCGAGAACCGCGGCGCCGGCGGTATTGGCCTCACTATGCGCCAGGGCACGCCAGGCCGGGGTTTGCCGGGCCATGGAATGGCAATAGGCGGCATCGGCGTCGATCTGATCCGGATCGTGGCCGAGGCTGTCGACGACCGGTCGATACGCGGCCAGCTGCGGCGCCGTCGCGCATGCCGCGAGGGCGCCTACGAGCAGAATGACGATCAGGGTTCGCATGGGGGCTCCCTCCCACCAGCCTGTAGGTCCGAGCTTAGCAGACTCCAGGAGCCGGCGCGGCAGAAGCCGTCCGGGCCGCAACGGCGGTGTCAGCCGGGCTCCCGGGTGCGCTTCGCTTACCCGGGCTACGCGATGATGGGGCTGCGTAGCCCGGGCAAGGCCGAAGGCTGGACCCCTGATGGCACCTATGCTGGCGACGAGGGCCTGGAGGTTGCGCTGTGATTTTTCGGGTGCTTTCGGCGAATCACTCTGCAACGACGACCTTCACCCCCTGCCTGGAACCGACCATGAGCCTGCCTCTTGCCCGCCACGACTGCTCCGAGCGCCTGCACGGCCTCGACGCGCTGCGGGGCTTCGCGCTGTTGCTCGGCATCGTTCTGCACGCATCGATGTCCTACCTGCCCGGATCGCAGTTCTTCTGGATCATCAGCGACAGCGAGAGCAGCCTGACCCTGAACGTTCTGTTCTTCTGGATCCACAGCTTCCGCATGACCCTGTTTTTTCTCATTGCCGGCTATTTCGGTCGGCTGGCGTTGCTGCGCTTGGGGATGAGCGAGTTTCTGCGCGATCGTCGCCGGCGCATCGTCATGCCACTGCTGATCGGCTGGCCGATCCTGTTTTCGGCGATTGTCGCCGCCGTGGTCTGGGCGGCCTGGGTCAAGCATGGCGGCTCGTTTCCGCAGCAGTCACCGCCAGGTCCGCGCTTCACGCCGGATGACTTTCCGCTCGCGCACCTTTGGTTCCTGTATGTGCTGGTGCTGCTGTATGCCGGCATGCTGCTGCTGCGTGGCGTAGTCAGCCGGCTCGACAACAAGGGCTGGCTGTCGAGTGGCCTGGATACGGTCTTGCGCGTGCTGGTGCTGCGTCATGCCTGGCCGCTGCTGCTGGTGCCAGTGGCGATTGCGCTGTACTTCACGCCGCAGTGGTACATGTGGTTCGGCATTCCGACCCCGGACAAGTCGCTGTATCCCAATCTGACTGCGTCGGTGGCCTATGGCCTGGCGTTTGCGGTCGGCTGGGCGTTGCACCGGCAACCGATGCTGCTGTCGGCCCTGACGCGCCATTGGCACATCAACCTGATGCTGGCGCTGGCGGCGTTGGCCACCTGTTTGTGGCTGGCCGGCCCGGTGACATCGCCATTGCCAGCTTTCCCCGGCCCACGGACGCTCGGCTATGCTGCCGCCTACGCCGTGTGCGCCTGGGCCTGGAGCTTTGCCTTGATCGGAATGGCGCTGCGCTTTGCGTCCGGCTACAGCCCGGCCCGGCGCTATCTCGCCGACGCCTCGTACTGGATGTACCTGGTGCATCTGCCGCTGGTGATGGCCGCCCAGGTACTGGCGTTCCGATTTGACTGGCCGTGGTGGATCGAAGCGCCGCTGATCCTGCTGGCGGTGACTGCCGTACTGCTGCTGAGCTATCACTACCTGGTGCGCAACCGCGCCATTGGGGCCATGCTCAAAGGCCGGCGCCGTCCGTCACAACCGGCGGCCGTCGCAACCACGACGCCGACCGCCGGATGAGAACATGAACCACGACCGGCACGACGCCTTTCTTCGCCACCTGCAACCGCATCGAGGCATTCTGTACAAGGTCGCCAACGCCTATTGTCCGCGCCGCGAGGACCGCGGCGACCTGATCCAGGACATCGTCATCGAACTGTGGCGCGCATGGCCGTGCTTTGATGGCCGGGCGGCGTTCTCGACCTGGATGTACCGGATCGCGGTGAACGTCGCGATCTCGGCCCATCGCGGCCTGGCCCGGCGCATTCACGATGCCGTGACGATCGACGAGCTGGGACTGGACCTGGCCGCTGCCGATCGCAGCCTGGCCGCCGAGGGCGACGACCTGCATGCGCTGCACCAGTTGATCGCCCGCCTCGATGAACTCGACCGCGCCCTGGTGCTGCTGTACCTGGAAGGCTATGGCCACGACGAGACCGGCCAGATGCTCGGCCTGAGCACGAGCAATGTCGCGACCCGCTTCAACCGAATCAAAACCCGGATGCAGCGTGAGCACGCTGCCACCACGGAGGCTGCATCATGACCCAGATCGATCTGGACAAGCTGCGCGGGCGTTGGGCCGAATCGGGCCACCGCATCGACGCCGAACTCAAGCTCGATCTCGAGGCCGTGCGGGCGTTACTGGTCAAACGCACCCGACGGGCATTCCGTCGCCACTCGCGCTGGCTGGCGGCGACCTCGGTACTCGCCGGAGCCGTGAGCCTGGC
>CAZFUH010000272.1:0-5751 GCA_964522235.1 uncultured Rhodanobacteraceae bacterium | reverse complement strand
GTATCCGTTGGTGGGCGCGACAGGGATCGAACCTGTGACCCCTACCATGTCAAGGTAGTGCTCTACCGCTGAGCTACGCGCCCTCAGGGCCGCGAATCATACCCGCTTCCGCGGCAGCGCACAATCGCGGCCAGCGACGTCTTGGGCAGGCTTCAGGCCAAGCAATCGCAACACGCCGGACATACGGGCCGCCTAAACTATGGGGCTTCCCTTGAAGGAGCTCGACCGATGGGCCAGCACGATGATTGCAGCCAGCGCGACGCCGATGTCGAACCAGCAACCGAAGGCGAACGCTTCGAGCAGGTGCTGCGACGTGCGATCAGCCGGCGGCAATTGATCCATGGCGCGGGCCTGGGCCTGCTCGGCGTCGCCGGCGCCGGTCTGTTCAGCGGTTGCAGCGGTACCGGCAGCGAACGCCCGGCCCCCGGCATTGCCGGCACATCTACTGCCACCGGCGCGAAATCGGGCAAGCTTGGGTTCCAGTCGGTGCCGATCTCGACCGCCGATACAGTGGTCGTACCACCAGGCTACGGCGTTCGTGTGCTGCATGCCTGGGGTGACCCGATCTCCGACGGGCCGGCGTTCCGTCACGATGCCGGCAACACCGCGCAGGAGCAGATGCAGCAGGTCGGCATGCACCACGACGGCATGCATTTCTTCCCGCTGCCGCGCGGCTCGGACCAGTCCGACCACGGCCTGCTCGTGCTCAACCATGAATACGTCGACGCCGCCCTGCTGCACCCCGATGGCGGCTATCGGCATGCGCCCGAATCCTTCAGCCTGGACAAGGCACACAAGGAAATGGCCGCCCACGGCGTCAGCGTGCTCGAGGTGCGCCGAGACGATACCGGCTGGCAACTGGTCCGGCCATCGCGGCTTGCGCGCCGAATCACGGCACTGACGCCGATCGACATCGGCGGACCAGCCGCCGGCCATCCCCTGCTGCATACCCGCGAGGATCCCGAAGGCAGGCGCATCGTCGGCACGATCAACAATTGCGCGCACGGCTGGACGCCCTGGGGCACGTATCTGACCTGCGAAGAGAACTTTGCCGGCTACTTCCGCGTACCCGAGAATTACCAGCCGACGAACGAGCCACGGCATCGCCGCTACAAGCTCGGCAATGCCGGCGTACACGGCTACTACGGTTGGGGAAACGTGATCGACCGCTTTGACCTCAGCCGCGAGCCGAATGAGCCGCACCGCTACGGCTGGGTCGTCGAGATCGATCCGTTCGATCCCGACAGCGTGCCGGTCAAGCGCACCGCGCTCGGTCGCTTCGCGCACGAAAGTGCCACCTGCGTGCTCGGCGACGACGGTCGGCTCGCGGTCTACTCCGGCGATGACGACCGCTTCGAATACATCTACAAGTTCGTCGCCAGCGGTCACTTCGACGCCGCCAACCCGGCCGCAGCCCGCGATCTGCTCGACGACGGTATCTTGTACGCGGCTCGCTTCAACGACGATGGCAGCGGCGAGTGGCTGCCGCTGGTGCACGGTCAGGACGGCCTCGATGCCGAACACGGCTTTGCCGACCAGGGCGAGGTTCTGGTATTCGCGCGCATGGCCGCCGAACGACTCGGCGCCACGCGCATGGATCGTCCGGAATGGATCGCCTGCCATCCGCGCACGCGCGAGATGTACGCAACCCTGACCAACAACGTACGCCGCGGCGACGACGACACCGATGGCCCGAACCCGCGCCCGCGCAACCTGTTCGGACACGTCCTGCGCTGGAACGAGGACGATGGCAATCCGACCGCGACCCGCTTTCGCTGGGACATCCTCGCCTTGGCCGGCGACGGCAGCAGCGACGAAGACGATCGCGCCGGCACGATCAATGGCGACATCTATGCCAACCCGGATGGCTTGTGGATGGATCGCCGCGAGGTGCTGTGGATCCAGACCGACGTCTCCGAAACCGTGATGCGCCTGGGTCCGTTTGCGCCGTTCGGCAACAACATGATGATGGCCTGCGATCCGGATACCGGGGAAACCCGCCGCTTCCTGACCGGCCCGATTGGCTGCGAGGTCACCGGCATGTCGATGACCCCAGACCTGCGCACCTTCTTCGTCAATATCCAGCATCCCGGAGACGTCCCGGCCGACCTGGCCCTGCGCGGCGTGCGCGTGACTCCTGAAACACCGAATGCCGCGAGCAGTTGGCCGGACGGTCCCGATGGTGGCCGGCCCCGCTCAGCCACCATCGTCATCACCCGCGATGACGGCGACATCATTGGTGCCTGAACTCGGAATGGCCCGATTTCGCAACGGTCCGGCGAAATTTCGCCCTGCGGTCCCAGTTTCACACCGAGACGCAGCGCACGTTTCCAACTGAACAAGCCGTCACGCGCCTTCGTCCGAACCCTGTTTCACCCTCGAAAGCCCAGCGTCGTGCGCCGCAAGCTGAACCGGCGCTCGGCCAAGTCACGGCCAGCCGGAATGTTGACGGCACCGGCGTGTCTTATAAATTGTTGATCTGGATCAACCCTGACCAGCCACCAAAGTGGCACACTGATCCTACGAACCGGCGCAAACGGACTTGGCCGAACGTCTGCTAACGGACTATTTCGATGAACGACCATGCACAGCACCCCATGTTCCATTTCGGGGCGGCCAACGACCCTGCACCGGAGTCACATGGCGCCGGCGCGACGATCGGACCGCTGGCCAGCAATCCAATTCGGCGACTTCGGGCGCTCGGACAGAGCATCTGGCTTGACGAGCTCCGCCGTTCCTGGCTCGTTGACGGGCGCATCGCGCGTCTCGTCGTCGACGGCGATGTCACCGGTGTCACTTCGAACCCGGCGACCTTCAAACAGGCGCTCGGCGACAGCGATACCTACGCCGCCGAACTGGACGCGCAAGTCCCTGGGACCGATCCTCGGAAGACCTATGAGCGGATTGCGCTGACCGATGCCCGCGCAGCGGCCGACTTGCTGCGCCCGTGTTACGACGCAAGCGGCGGCAGCGATGGCTACGTCAGCCTGGAAATCTCACCCCACCTGGCGCAAAGCAGTGTGGCGACCATTGCCGAGGCCCGACGCCTCTGGCGAGCCTTCGACCGGCCAAACGCAATGATCAAGATCCCGGCCACCGAAGCCGGGCTGATCGCGATCAAGACCCTGCTCGCCGAAGGCATCAATATCAACGTGACCTTGCTGTTCGGACTGGAACGCTATAGGCAGGTTGTAAACGCCTTTCTTGCCGGTCTGGAACAACGCTATGCCAAGGATCCGAACCTGGCGCCGCCGGCCTCGGTCGCCAGCTTCTTCGTCAGCCGCATCGACCAGCTGGTCGATGCCGAACTCGACGCCCGCGACAGCGACGAAGCGAGGACGCTGCGAGGCCGGGCCGCAATCGCAGCGGCGCGGCTGGTGTGGTCCGAGCACCAGTACTGGACCAGCAAGCGTCGCTGGCAACGGCTGGCTGCACGCGGGGCCAGACCGCAACGCCTGCTCTGGGCCTCGACCTCAACCAAGACCCCCGCCTACCCCGATGTGAAATACGTCGAAGCCTTGATCGGCCCGGATACGATCACCACCCTGCCTTCGGCAACGCTCGACGCCTACCGCGACCACGGCCAGCCGCTGGTACGGATCAACGACGAAGCCGCGGAAGCGATTCGAACCTGGCAACGCCTGCAAGCCCTCGGCATTGGCGCCGTCGAGGTGGCCGAGCGCCTGGAGCGCGAAGGCATCGACAAGTTCGTGCAGGCATTCGACAGCCTGCTTGCAGGCATCGAGCAGCGCGGATCCATGCTGGCTGCCGCCGAAGCCTGACCGCTTCGTCATCGGGGTTTTCGCGGCCTCATGCACCGTCCGGGATTTCCGCCTCGACCAGTTGTGCCAACAGCGCCAGCGATTCCTGCCAGCCAAGATGACATGACTCCGGCGGAACGACGTCGGGCAATCCCTCCTGGACGATCTCGACCTGGGTGCCACAGGACACCGCCTTGAACGTCACCGTGATCACCATCGTTCCCGGCAGATTCGGATCCGCAAACTCGTCGGAGCTGCGAATGCGCTCGTTCGGCACCAATTCCAGATACGTGCCGCTGAAATCGTGGCTGTGTCCGGTGCCGAAGTTGATGAACGACATCTTGTAGGTTCCGCCAACGCGCGCATCCTGGTGGTGGATCCTGCAGATGAAGCCATTCGGCGGGTTCCACTTGACCAACGCCTCCGGCTCAAGAAAGGCCCGGTACAGGCGCTCGGGCGGGGCGCGGAAGATTCGCTGGATACGGACGGTATGGGGCATGACGGCTTCTCCTCGTTTGGATTCAGGGTATTACGATAGCGTGCCAGCTCACTTGTCGACCCGTGCGGCGGGATTTCGACAGCATCGCGATCACGTTTTTTTCCAAGGCCAGGCACGGAGGCCCTGGAGCTGTCGAGCCGGGAACGCGGTATGATCGCCACTCGGCGCAAGCGCACCGCCGCATTCGCCGAAATCGCCGCTCTATGACTGAGGACGGTGCAATGCGCTCGCAAGCTTGTCGAAACGGCCGTCGGACTCTGCTCCTGCTCGTTCTGCTTGGCCTAACCGGCCCAGCCGTTGCATGCCCGTTGTTCCAGCATGGCTTCGAGAACAGCCTGCCTGCTCCGGCTCCCGATGATCTGTGTCCGCTCAGTGATGACTTCGAGAATTCGGCGTCGCTGTCGCAGTGGCTTCGCGTCTACCAGACCGAGGGCTGGCCGGCCGATCAACTGGAATTGTGGGATATTGGAGCAACCCGCGCCGGTCACATGAGCCTGATGCCGTACACCAGCTCGTGGTTCGAGGACTTGCGCGGAGTGCTGGTGCACAAGCTGATCAGCGGCGATTTCATTGTCAGCACACGCTTCCACGCCAACAACCGCGCCGGCAACGGCGCACCGCAGTCGCTGTACTCGCTGGCGGGCATTCTCGTCCGCGCGCCGCGCGCGATCACCAGTCCGGCGGACTGGTCGCCCGGTGGCGAGAACTATGTGTTTCTCAGCGCTGGATCGGCGGACACGCCCGGCAGCTACCAGTACGAAGTCAAGACTACGATCGACAGCGATTCCCAGCTTCACATCGAGCCGGCATGCACCGGCAGTTGTCCCGGTCTTCCCATATTCGAACTGCGCAGTGCCCGGCTCGAGGGCGAACACATCATTCTTTTGCGCCGAGATTTCGAAGGCGTCTGGCACATCCACCGCCGCTACCCGCGCCCTGACCTGCCGCCGACCCTCCAGGTGGGCATGACCGTCTACACCGATTGGGCCTCGATCGATGGCGTGTACTGGCCTGACGATCCCTTTGGTCACAACATGACGGTGATCACCGGCGGCCAGCCGGACTTGCTCGCGCAGTTCGATCACTTCGACTTCCGTCGTCCACACATACCCCCCAAGCTGGCGGGGCGCAACTTTTCCGCTCCATACGATCCGCTCGACCCGGCGACCGTTTCCGACGCGGAGCTGCTTTCGTTTCTGGCGCCTGAGCCACTGTAGGCAAGCGACGACAGCGATCCGACCTGGGTGGCTGATGATGTTCGGACCCGATTCCAGCATCTCTGCTCCGCATTGTGCTCGAAAGCCTGGATCGGCGAGCAGGATTGGTTGAGCTTCTCACCCAACGCAGCCATCGCCCTGTCAGGGTCTGGCCCACTTCTGCGTAGACACCATTGAGTGAGCGCCGCGAGCGACTTCGCAAAGCCGCGCTCGCGCATGTCTTCCCCCACTCCGGGCCAGCCCGTTCCCCCTGGGCTTTTGGCCCTTTTTTTTT
>CAZFUH010000271.1:0-5757 GCA_964522235.1 uncultured Rhodanobacteraceae bacterium | reverse complement strand
CGGCGGCCGCAGCAGAAGGTTCATGAATAATGCGGGCTAGTGTAGTGCTGTTGTAGAGCGCAGCTTGCTGCGCTTCCCGCCGCCTTGAACGTTGCGCGATCATCCCGACGTCAGCATCAGGCGTCCCGACAGACGAAGAAGCCGGCCCGGATCCACGCCTCGCGAACACGCGTCCGCCACGACGTCTGCACCTGCGCGATCGGCTGCTGCGTCCAATCGGCCAGCTCACTCAGCGCCTGCGCAATGTCGCCGCTGCGTTGCACGGCACGAAGGAAGCGATCGTGGGCGGCGCTCAACGGATAGGTATGCGTGCGATAGTCGCGGCGCAACAGCAGGTGCGGCACATCCATGCGTTCCGGCAGCGCCGGATCGTGCTCGGCGCGCACCTCGTGGTAGTACCACGCCACTGGATAGCGATGCCGCAGCAGGCGCAGGCACGGTTGCAGGACCAGTTCTGAATCGTCGACCTCGGGTTCCGGCCACGGCCGGCCCTCATGGCCGGGGGCGTCGAACAGTTCGAACAGTTGCTGTTCGTAGTCGGCCAGATCGACCATGAAGTCGATCCAGGTCTCGCGCTGCTCAGGTGGCTGCTCGCGGTCCGGGCGCTCTTGCTCCAGCCAGGCTGGAAAGCGCCGCCCGAGCGCATACAGGGTGTAGCTCTGGGACGGGCAGTCGCGCAGATAGCTGTCGGCAAAATCGTCGAACAGTTCGGCGCCCAGCGCGTGCCGGGTCGCCGGAAACTGCTGCGCCAGGCATTCGCGCAGACGTTGCCGGTAACTGCGCTGGTAGACCGCCAGACACGCCTGCGCCGGCAGTTGCGGGCCATCCAGCAGCAGCGTGCTGGTTCGTGCGCCGTCGAGATTCTCCGGCGCGATCAGCGCCTGCTGCATCCACTGCTGCAATTCGCGCAACCGCGCGCTCATGACTCCAGCTGGCCCAGGTGGCTGTCGTGCATGACCTGCGGTTGCAGAAAACCGAGCGGGGTCGACAGCGCTTCGGCAGTGTCCGCCGCCGGCGCGGCGACGGCACCGGGCGACTCGCCGCCTTCGGTGTAGCGGCGCGCGCGTTCCAGTTCGGCATGCAGACGCTCGAACGCCGGCACCTCGCCGTCCCATTCCAGCAGGGTCGCGGCACCACCGCTGCGCTGCCAGGCGATCTGGAACAATGGCCAGACCGCGTCGCTGACCGGCCGATCGTGGCTGTCGACGATGTGGCTGCCGCAGTGCTGGTGTCCGGCCAGATGCAGCTGAACCACGTGCTCAAACGGGAAGCGCTGCAAGTAGTCGAGCGGATCGCGACCGGCGTTGTAGCAGCTGACGTAGACGTTGTTGACGTCGAGCAGCAGCAGGCAGCCGGTTGCGGCGCACAGCGCGCGCAGGAACTCCGGTTCGTCCAGGCTGGAGTCGCGAAAGCGCACGTAGGTGCTCGGGTTCTCCAGCACCAGCGGCCGTTGCAGCCGATCCTGCACCTCGCGCACGCGCGCGGCTACGTGGTCGAGCACGTCCTCGTTCAATGGCAACGGCAGCAGGTCGTGGCTGTTCAAACCGAGCACGCCGGTCCAGCACAGGTGGTCGCTGAGCCAGCGTGCCTGCACTTCGTCGGCGAGCCGGCGCAGGCGCCGCAGGTAGTCGAGATCGAGCGGGTCGGTGCTGCCGATCGACATCGACACGCCGTGCAGCACGATCGGGTAGCGCTCGGCGATCCGGCGCAGCACCGCTCGCGGCCGGCCGCCGGAATCCATGAAGTTCTCGGAGATCGCTTCGAACCAGTCGAGTGCCGGCCGCGCGTCCAGAATGTGCTCGAAGTGCTGATTGCGCAATCCCAGGCCGAGTCCCAGGCGCGCACCCGGCAGCGCGCCCGCGCCCGCTGCCCACTGATCCGACGACGCCGGATCAGCGTCTACGCGCACCGGTTCGCGCCGCTCATGCCGCTGGCGCCGCACGCGGTGACGTCCTGGCCGCTGTAGTCGCGGATCCAGACGATGCTCGGTCCGTACTGGAACACATCCCCCGGCGCCACCGGCGGTGGCTGCTGCGGCAGCTTCGGGTTCTGCTCGCGCAGCTTCGGCCAGGTCTTCTCGGCGAACACCGCGCGTGCGCGCAGCCACACGCTCTTGCCGGTGTTCGGACCATCGCTGCTGAAGCGCTCGGCATTGATCGGCGTCGCGCACGAACCCAGTGCCGCGCAGGCATTCGCGCCCGGCAGGTTCTGCTCGTCGCCGTTGCCGTACAGGCCGCAGCCGCCCTGACCGGCGCAGGCGTTCTTGACGTGGCAGGTGTGATCGGCGACCAGCGGCTGGCTGGGATCGGCGAAGTTGTACTCGAGCGCGGTCGAGCAATAGCCCTGGCCGGCACAGGCATTGTCGCGAGTGCGGCCCTGGCCGCGGCAGTGGTTCAGGCCCATGCAGGCGTGGCGGACTTCGTCGTCGGCGACCGTTGCCGGCGGGCTGGCCGGAAACTTCGGCACGCCGTGGTACTTGTCGATGTCGCAGCCGGCCGTCGCCGGTGCCGTTGCCCACAGTGCGCTGACATCGGGCAGGCTCGGGATCATGTCGATGTAGTTCTTCAGCCCGGCGCTGTACCACGGCGCGTTGCCGTAGTTCGCGTCCAGCTCCTGGCACATCGCGACCAGGTTCGAGAACGCCTGGTCGCGCGGCCCCAGGTTCAGGTTCTCGAAGGTCGGCGCCAGCCGCGGGCTGCCGGTGTCGGAGTTGCTGTCGCCCAGATAGACCACGCGCATCTGCTGGATGACCTTGTCGAGAATCCAGATCATCGAGCGATGCAGGGCCAGGTTGAAATACAGCTTCTGCCGCTCCGGCGGCTGCAGGAAGATGCTCTCGGTCATGATCAGCATGTACTGGTACAGGCCGTTGACGACATTGGCGACGTCGCGGCGCCCGGCCGGATAGGTCGCTGCGACCGGGTTGTCCGGAAAGTCGTAGACAAAGCCGCTCAGCTCGGCCGGGCCGAACTGCCGCGGTGCCGGCTTCGGCGGCTTTGGCAACGGCGGCAGATGTTCATCGCCCGGCTCATAGCCCTGCAACTGCGATTGAATGCTCAGAAACTTGAAGTAGTGCGACAGCTCCATGCGCGAGGGGTCGTCGAAGCGGGTCGGGCCGAAGCCCTCGCCCTGGGCGTCGATGGTCTGGATCGCCTGCAATGCGCGCTCGCGTGTATCGATGGCCAGCAGCGGCGTCGGTCCGGCGTGACTGTCCTCGCGGCTGCTGAAGTGTGCGATCGACGCCGCCGAACCCGGCGCCGGTGGCGCCACCGGACAGGTCTCGTTGAACGCCTGGCCGGGAAAGACCGTGTCGATGCTGTTCGGCGAATAGTTGGTCGGCTGGATCTGGCGCAGGCGTTCGCCGCGCCGGAAGTCCTCGTCGCTGATGTGCCTGGAGCTGATGATGCTGCGGATGTACGAGTAGATCTGCCCGATCGTCTGCCAGTTCTCGCCCTCGGGCGGCGCATCGTTTGCGGACGGGTATTCGATTTCCAGGAAATGCCACAGCTGCTGCAACGAGAACTTCGCCAGCGGCAGCGACAGCGGCTTGTGATCCGGCCCCAGCTTGGCGTGGCCCGGCAGGTTTGTGGGGTAGGGCGACGGCGAGCGCAGGTACAGCTGCGGCTGCTGGCCGAGCGAGAACAGCAGGTTGCTGGCCAGGGACATGTGCAGCATCTCCTCGACCGCGACGCTCATGATCACCGAGCCGGCCTGATCGGCGAAGCGCGCCGTCTCGGTGTCCGGAAAACCGCTCGGCGTGCGTTCGATCGAGTAGTACGAGTACAGATAGATCGGAATCGTCGCCAGCTCGACCTCGATCGCGATCTGCAAATGCGCGCGCAGTTCGGACAGGGCCTGTTCGTGCGTCCAGTGACGGTCGATGTGCTCGACCAGACGTTGCTCGGCGGGGCTCAGGGGACGGACGGGATCAGGCATGACGGCGCTCCGGCGGGTAGCGGTGATCGACAGGTCGGCGCTGGCGACCTTACACGCGCGCAACCGTCATTTCCAGATCGCATGGCACTGCGCGAGCTGTATCTGCGCTGCTCCACCGGCTACTCAAACGGGGTCGATGCAAGCGCTGCTTCCGCATCGCGAAAACCAATCCCGGCAAAGTTCGAAGACGATCACATTCGCGTTCGCGTTGACCTGCGGTTGGTCCTGTTGAAACCAGGATCAGTGTCACAGAACGTGGCCATTACCGATGCGGTGCGTCTGGTCGCTCGCAAGTTCGAGCCCCGGTGACAGTTCCCGGCCGCAATGCTGGTTTCGACGCACCGTTCGCTTCGGCGGCGCCGTACCATCCTCAGTCCGGGCGGCAGCCACCGGCACCGCCGACTCATCCTCACGGAGGCAACCATGCATCGCAGCAGACTGTCCGGCTTCATCATCGACTGCAACACCGACGACCTGCCGGCCGCGGCCGAGTTCTGGGGCGGCGCGCTCGGCATGCCGGTGCGCCACCTGCCGGGGCAGGAAGGGCAGTACATCCAGCTCGACGATTCCGCGCGCGGTCTGCACATCGAGGTGCAGGCGGTCTCGCACCCGAGCCGCGTGCACCTGGACATCGAGACCGACGACGTCGACGCCGAAGCCACGCGCCTGGAAGCACTCGGCGCCAAACGCATCGCCCAGGTCAACACCTGGTGGGTCATGGAAGCCCCGACCGGCCAGCGCTTCTGCGTCGTCCGCGCCAAGGCCGCCGACTTCGCCGCCACCGCAAACCCCTGGCCCCAATAACCCACCCCGCCCCTCGACCTAGCCACCTTCGTGCCGGCATCGCGCTACAAGGCACCAGCCATGCAGCAGATCGGCGTCGCAGCACTCCGGCAGCTACAACCAGCCGCGCGCAGCCCTCGATCAGGTTCCGCCCAGCGGCGTGGTCGCGCCTCGGTGTATAGAGCCCGCAGGCTCCGGCTTGCGCAGCGAAGGCTCATTCGCTGAAACTCGCAGTCACGGGCGCACCGGCCGGTCAGCCACGCAACGCCGATGCCCCAGGAAACGGCTCCACCTCCCGCTGGCCGGGACGCCACCGCCGCGTCACCCGCGGCTGCTGGTGCACCGCCAGCGCCGGTCCTGCCGATGGATGTCGGTGCCGTATTGCTCGATGCCTGGCACGAGATCCGCATCAAATGGCCATACCTGCTCTTCGCCCTGTTGCCTGTGGCCACTATCGCAGTCGTGCTCGGCGAGTTCTTTGGCGAACAGGGGCCGTTCGAGCCGTTCGCGCCGGCGCCGGTGATGGAACTGCTGTTGTCCGCAACGCTCGCACTATTCGCGTTGATCTGCACCGGATCGTATTGCTCGGTCCGGATCGGCTGCAGCGCTGGTCGGAACTGCTGCCATGGCGTCAGTACGCCGTATTCCTGCTGATCACGCTGGCGTTGGACGGCCTGTTGGTGGCTGCACTGTTTTCCCATGCGCAACTGCTCCTGCTCGTACAGGGCCTGTTCGTGTTCGAAAGTGTGCCCTGGAGCCCTTTTGTGTTGTTCGTGTCGTTCCTGGTCATCGTCGTTGCAGTGGTCTATGCATTGACACGGGCAAGCCTGAGTCTGCCCGCCGCCGCGATCGGCCGCTTGGCGTCGCCAAAGGCGATCTGGCGCTGGTCCCGCGGCAATGGCTGGCGGCTGACCGCTGCCGTGGTCGCTTCCGTGCTGCTGGCCTGCGTATTCTGGGGCGTGCTGTTTCTCGCGTTGGCGCTGGCTTCGTTTCCCCCGGACCACCCGCCTGTGCGACTGCTGGCCGGAGTGGCCGGCT
>CAZFUH010000270.1:0-5778 GCA_964522235.1 uncultured Rhodanobacteraceae bacterium | reverse complement strand
CCGCCGGCAAGCCGGTCGCTGGCGCTGAACTGGCCCTGCTGGTCGTCGACGAGGCTGTGCTCGCGCTCAGCAACTATCGTCTGTCCGACCCTGGCGAGCTGTTCTACCGGCTGCGCCCGGCCGATCTCTCCCTCAATCATCTTCGGCCGACCCTGCTGGTTTCGTCCGATCCGGACGAGATCGAAGTCGATGACGTCGCCGTGGTGATGATGGAAGCGGCGCCGCCCGCGCCCAGTGCACCACCGGCAACACGAGCACCACAACAGGCCATGCTGGACCGCATCGAGGTCAGTGGCTCGCGCCTGCGCAGCGAAGGCGGATCGCAACCGGCGATCGCCGTGCGCAGCGACTTCAATCCACTGGCCGCATTCGTGCCGGCACTGCATACCGCCGCCGACGGCCGCGTCAGCGCCGAGGTCCAATTGCCCGACAACCTGACCCGGTACCGGATCATGGTGATCGCGGTGTCCGGCACCAGCCACTACGGCATTGGCGAATCGAACCTGACCGCGCGCCTGCCGCTGATGGTGCGGCCGAGTCCGCCGCGCTTTCTGAACTTCGGCGACCGCTTCGAGTTTCCGGTACTGGTGCAGAACCAGACTGATGCCGCGCTTGAGGTCGATGTCGCGATGACGGCGGCGAACCTGGAGTTCACCGAATCACGCGGCTACCGGGTCCGGGTACCGGCGCACGACCGGGTCGAACTGCGCGTTCCGATGGCAGCACAGCAGGCCGGCCGGGCCCGCTTTCAGCTCGCCGCGGCATCCGGCGACTGGGCCGATGCCGCCGGCGGTGTGCTGCCAGTGTGGACGCCGTCGACGCGCGAAGCGTTCGCCAGCTACGGCAGCATCGACGATGGCGCGGTGTCGCAGCCAGTGACGCTGCCCGAGCAGGTCTGGCCGCAGATCGGCGGCTTGTCGATCACCACCACGTCAACCGCCCTGGCCTCGCTGACCGACGCCTTCCTGTACCTGCACGACTATCCATTCGAATGCACCGAGCAGCTGGCGTCACGCGTACTTGCGACCGTGGCGCTGCGCGATGTCCTGCAAGCTTTCGAGGTCCCCGGCCTGCCGGGGCCGGAGGCCATCGCCGAGCGCGTACTGGCCGACATCCGCATGCTGGAAACCCGGCACAACCACGATGGCGGCTTCGGGCTTTGGCGGCGCGGCCAGGAATCCTGGCCGTATGTCAGCCTGCACGTCAGCCATGCCCTGCTGCGCGCGCGCGACAAGGGCTATACCGGCAACGGCGCCGTGCTGACCGCGGCGCTGAACCATTTGCGCGCGATCGAGCGCCATATCCCGAGAATCTATGGCGACTATGCCCGACGGCACATCATCGCCTACAGCCTGTATCTGCGCGCACTCGATGGCCAGCCCGATCGCGCCCGCGCACGAGCGCTGATCGCCGAGGCCGGGGAACTGGATTCCTTGTCGTTCGAGGCCATCGGCTGGCTGCTGGCGGTGCTCAGCGGCGATCCCGATTCAGCCGAGGAACTGGTGCGCCTGCGCCGGTTCCTGAACAACCACGTCAGCGAAACCGCAGCCGGGGCGCAGTTTGCGCGTAGCTGGCGCGATGGCGACCATTACATCATGCATTCGGACCGCCGTGCCGATGCCGTGATCCTGGACGCGCTGATTCGGGACCAGCCCGAATCGGACCTGATCGGGAAAGTCGTGCACGCGCTGCAGGCGCATCGAGTGCGCGGCCGCTGGGGCAACACGCAGGAGAACGTGTTCGTGCTGCTGGCGCTGGATGGGTATTTCCAGCGCTTCGAGGCAACGACGCCGGACTTCGTCGCTCGCACCTGGCTCGGAGAGATGTTCGCCGGCGAGCACGAATTTCGCGGTCGCAGCAACGAGAGTCACCGCATCGAGATTCCGATGGCGCAATTGGCGCAGACAGCACAGCCGCAACCCTTGCTGCTGGCCAAGGACGGGCCCGGTCGCCTGTATTACCGGATCGGCCTGGATTATGCCCCGCGCTCGCTGACCCTGGAACCGGCCCAGTACGGTTTCGAGGTTCAGCGCGCCTATGTCGCAATCGACGACCCGGATGACGTCCGGCGCTCCGACGATGGCGCCTGGGACATCCGCGCTGGCGCTCGCATCGCCGTCGATCTGCGCATGATCGCACCGGCCCGCCGGCATCATGTCGCCCTGATCGATCCGCTGCCCGCCGGCCTGGAGGCGATCAATCCGGCGCTGGCGGTCAGCGATGTACCCCGCGACGAGCCGCCCGGCATCGGTCTTCCGTACCGCCATGGCGGCTGGAGCTATCGCTGGGGCCGTTGGTATGAACACCAGAACCTGCGCAGCGAGCGCGCCGAGGCGTTCACGTCGTTGCTGCCTGGTGGCGTCTATGCCTATCGCTACTACGCCCGCGCGACGACGCCGGGCGAGTTTGTCGTGCCGCCGGCACGCGCCGAGGAGATGTACGAACCGGAAACCTTCGGTCGCAGCGGCAGCGACCGGGTCCGCGTCGTCGATCGCTAGTCCTAGATCAAGCGGATTTCGCGCAGCCGTTCATGCAGGTAGTCGTGCGCCGTGATCGGCTGCGGATAGCGATCCGGATTGTCGGCGCGAATGCACGATGGCAGCGTCTTGATCAGAAAATCCGGATTTGGATGCAGAAAGAACGGAATCGAATAGCGCGGTTTGCGTGCCTGTTCATCCTTGGGGTTGACGACCCGATGGGTGGTCGACGGATAGACGTGGTTGGTCAACCGCTGCAGCATGTCGCCGATGTTGACGACGATGGCATCGCCCTGGGTGGTGATCGGCAGCCATTCGCCGTCGCGGTTCAACAGTTCAAGACCAGCGGCGCTGGCACCGACCAGCAGGGTGATGAAGTTGATGTCTTCGTGGGCACCGGCGCGCACGTTCGGAATATCCGCGCTCTCGATCGGTGGGTAGTGGATCGGCCTCAGGATGGAATTGCCGTGGTCGACCTTGTCCTCAAAGAAGTCCTCGGGCAACTCGATGTACAAGGCCAGGGCGCGCAGCACGCGCCGCCCCAGCTCATCCAATGCCTGGTACAGACCATAGCCGTAGCGCTGGAAACCCTCGATCTCGCTCGGCCAGAGATTTTCGGGCATCACTTCACGATACTTGGAGTCCGCCGGCAGTTCGCGGCCGATGTGCCAAAACTCCTTCAGGTCCGGATGCTGGGAACTCTTCGCGGTTTCGATCTTGAACGGCGTGTAGCCGCGGGCGCCACCGCTGCCGGGCACGTGGTAGCGCAACTTGACCTCGGTCGGCAGCGCGAAGAAGCGCTGGAAGACGTCGTAGGCTCCGTCGAGCAGGTCGGACGACAGACCATGATGACTGATCCCGCAGAACCCGAAGCGCTCATAGGCCTGGCCGAGATCCCGGACAAAACCGTCACGGTCATTGTCAAAACGGCGGATGTCGAGGGTCGGTACGTGCTGGCTCATCGTTTCAGATGCTCATCGACAGGCCGATTCTACCGCGGCGGCCAGATGCGCCACCATGCGCTCGACCTCGCCGGCATCCTCGGCTTCGATCGTGACCCGGATCACCGGCTCGGTTCCGGACGGGCGCAAGACGACCCGGCCTCGGCCCGCCAGAGCGGTCTCGACTTCGCTGCGCGCAGCGACCACGGCGTCACTTGCGACGATCGCCTGTGCCCTGCCGATGACCGGCACGTTGCGGGTGGTCTGCGGATAACGATGCCAGCCGCCGGCGGCCTGCGCCAGGCTCCGCCCGGTTTCAGCAAGAACCTCCAACACCGCCAGCGCCGAGACGATGCCATCGCCGGTGCTGGCCCGATCCAGGCACAGGATATGACCGGAGGCTTCACCACCAAGGCTGCCGCCCTGCTCGACCAGCAGCTTGTGGACATGGCGGTCGCCGACATCGGCGCGTAGAAAACCGATGCCGGCCCCGTGCAGGGCCTGCTCCAGACCATAGTTGCTCATCAAGGTGCCGACGACCGGTCCAGCCAGTTCGCCTCGAGCATGCCAGTGGCTGGCCAGCAGATAAACGATGTCATCGCCATCGATGACCCGGCCGCTGGTGTCTACCAGTTGCACTCGGTCGCCATCTCCGTCGAAGGCGATGCCCAAATCTGCGCCTTCGGCACGTACGCGCTCCACCAGGGCCGAAGGGTGTGTCGAGCCGACACCACGATTGATGTTGAGGCCGTCCGGGGCATCGCCGATCAGGCTCAACCGGGCGCCTAGCTCACCGAATACGCGAGGCGCAGCCTGATAGGTCGCGCCGTGGGCACAGTCGAGCACGATTCGCAGACCGCGCAGATTCATGTCCTCCGGGACCGTCGCCTTGACGAACTCGCAGTACCGGCCGATTGCGTCATCGATGCGTACCGCCTTGCCCAGGCGCTCGGATTCGACGGTTTCGAATGGTTTGTCCAGTTCGGCCTCGATCGCGGCCTCGACTTCATCGGCGAGCTTCTCGCCATCGCCGGAGAAAAACTTGATGCCATTGTCGTGGTGCGGATTGTGCGATGCGGAGATGACGATACCCGCCGAAGCCCGCAGCGAATGGGTCAGATAGGCAACTCCCGGTGTCGGCATCGGCCCAAGCAGGCGGACATCAGCGCCCGCGGCGACCAGGCCCGCCTCCAGAGCCGACTCGAACATGTAGCCGGAGATGCGAGTGTCCTTGCCGATCACGATCGTCGGCGCGCCGTTGCCACCGCTCAGCACGCGGCCTGCGGCCCAGCCGAGCTTGAGCATGAACTCCGCGGTGATCGGCCACTGTCCGACCCGGCCGCGGATGCCGTCGGTACCGAAGAATTTGCGTGCCATGGTTACATGGTAGCGGCTCTCGGCCAGCCCGATCGCCTGATTTCCGAAGCCGATCTTGGAAGCTCAGTCTTCGTCCGGCCAACGGATGGCCGGGGAAGCCGACTTGGGCTTGGGCAGCTTTGTCTGAGCCTGGGCGACGGCATGCTGGACCGCAAGTGCCTGGCGGGTTGCCAGGACATCGTGCACGCGCACGATCGCAGCGCCGCGCTCGGCGGCAAGCACGGCGGCAGCGACCGAGCCATGCAGGCGCCGGCCGGCTTCGTCCTCACCGGTCAGGCTGCCGATCATGCGCTTTCGTGACAAGCCGACGAGTAGTGGCAGGTTGAGGTCGGCAAAGCGCGACAAGCCCGCAAGCAGGGCGAGATTGTGCTCCAGGGTCTTGCCGAAGCCGAAGCCCGGATCGACCAGCAGCCGCTTGCGCTCGATGCCCGCCAATTCGCAGGCCAGAACCCGGTCGGCGAGAAAACGGTGAATATCGGCAAGAACTTCGTCGTAATGCGGCGCCTCCTGCATGCCACCGGGTTCCCCCTGCATGTGCATCAAAGACACCGGCACAGCCAGCTCCGCTGCGGCAGCCAGCGCGCCTTCACTGGTCAAGGCTCGAACGTCGTTGATCATGCCAGCCCCGGCCGCGACAGCGGCGCGCATGACCTCCGGCTTGCTGGTGTCGACCGAGATCGGCAAATCGGTAGCGGCGGACAGTGCCTCGATCACCGGCAGAACACGGCGCAGTTCCTCGTCGACCGTCACCGGAGCAGCACCGGGCCGGGTCGATTCGCCGCCGACATCGAGCAGGTCGGCGCCTTCCTCGGCCAGCTTCAGGCCGTGTGCGATCGCCGCTTCGGTGTCGAAGTGGTCGCCACCATCGGAAAAGGAATCCGGCGTGACATTGACGATGGCCATGATCCGCGGTCGCGACAGTTCCAGGCGTCGACCGCCGCAGTCGAGCACTCGGATGCTGGGATCAAAGGAGTCGAACATGA
>CAZFUH010000269.1:0-5864 GCA_964522235.1 uncultured Rhodanobacteraceae bacterium | reverse complement strand
AAGTGTTTCGTGCCTGCGGCTACCGCGTCGGCTGGCTGACCGTATCCGGCGACCTCGGCGCCAGCGCTGCGCTGCGAGAGCGACTGGAGCTGCTGGCTGCGTTGCGCCTGTGCAGCAATGTCGCCGGCCAATGGGCGGTTGAGCCCGCGCTGGCAGGTGAGAACAGCATTCTGGAGCTGACCGCGCCGGGTGGGCGCCTGTACGAGACCCGTCGGGTACTGATCGAGCATTGCCGCAGGAGTGAAGTGTTCGATCTGGTGCCGCCGCAAGGCGCGCTTTATGCGTTCCCGCGCCTGCGAGTGCCTGGTATCGATGATCATGCGTTCGCGCTCGGACTGCTGGAACACGAGTCGGTTCTGGTTGTTCCCGGTCGAGGTTTCAACATCGATCATTCAGACCATCTGCGCCTGACCCTGCTGCCGGAAGCGCCGGTAATGGCCGAGGTGCTGCAGCGAATCGAGCACGAAGTTGCACGCAGCGCCGATACCCGCGAGTCGGCGCACCGCGCCATGGTCGCCTGAGTCCGGCCGATCGGCGATGGCACGCTTTCTGGCCCTGGGTGACTCCTATACCATCGGCGAAGGTGTGCCATCAACGCAGTCCTGGCCCATTGAGCTGTGCGCGGCGTTGGCGCTTCAATGGCCTGAAACTGTCTGGCCCGATGTGGTCGCGGCGACCGGCTGGAGCGCCGATGAATTGCTCGCGGCGCTGGAAGGCGCGGCGCTTCAGCCGCCCTACGACCTGGTCAGCGTACTGATCGGCGTCAACGACCAGTATCGCAACCGAGAGCTCGCCGAACACCTGCCTCATTTCAACACGGTCCTCAGCCACGCGGTCGCTTGCGCCGATGGCGATCCCGGTCGGGTCTTTGTGGTGTCAATCCCGGACTGGGGAGTCAGCGCCTTCGCCGACGGCGATGCTCGCGGTCGACCGGCGATTGCCGCTGCGATCGACGCCTACAATCAGGCCCAGAAAGAACTTTGCACGTTGCGCGGGATCGCTCATGCTGACATCACGGCGATTTCGCGCGCCTGCGGAGGTGACGATTCGATGTTCGTCGATGATCGCCTGCATCCATCGGCGCAACAATACCGGCGCTGGCTCGAAGTCATCGTCCCGATTGCCGAGTCCTGCCTGCGTCGTTGCAGGAGTGAATCCGGCCTGGGCTGATCGCGGCAACGGGTACCGATACGGCGATGCAGATTGAATGGCCGGAAACGCAGCGGTTGCGCCCGGCATGGTCTCCTTGAACGACGAGATGGTGTGAGATGAGTACAGCAACAGCACCCGGGTGCCGATTCCGCAGCGCGGTTACGGCGATGATCGCGGTCTTCACGTTGACCGCAGCCTGCGTCGGCTTCGCCGGCGAGCCGCAGCAGACGACCACGGTCTACCTGGTTCGCCATGCCGAGAAGGCCGGCCAAGGTCGGGATCCGGAACTGTCGGAGGCCGGAAGAGCCCGGGCGCAAGCACTGGCGCATGTGCTCGTCGACGCCGAGCTGGACGCGCTGTTCGTCACGCAGTTCATCCGTACCCGGCAGACCGCAGCGCCGCTGGCCGCGATCACCGGTCTGACGCCGCAACCGTACGCCGCCAACGACGCGCAAGACCTCGCCGCCCGACTGCTCCAGCACCACGCCGGCCAGCGTGTCCTGGTCGTCGGACACTCCAACACCCTGGATGACCTGGCTGCCGCACTCGGTGCGAACGGACTGGCCGATCTGGCGGAATCCCAGTTCGACCGACTGTTTGTCGTTGTTCGTACCGGTGACCAATCATCCCTGCATCGCCTACGCTACGGGGCCGAAACCCCCTGAACCGGCGGCATTGCCCAGCCTCAATACCCTACCGATGCGCTGCCTCGGCAGCCGACAGCAGTCACGGGGTCCTCTACGCGACACGCCCGACGCGCAGGCTCAGCGGCCAGGACACGGTGCGTACCTGATCCGGATCGCCCCAGGCTGCGGCCATCGCCGGCGCGATGGCCGTGACCGCGTCGTCGCCTGTCTGCGCCTGGTATCGCTGTGCGGCTGACCAGCTGCGCAGGTAGGCCAGGTACTGCGCCAGGGTCCAGTCCAGGCACATCGCGAACTTGGGTGCCGTCAGCGCTGCAAACGGAAACGGCAGGTCGCGGTAGCCGGTTTCGATATGCAGGCGTTCTGGCGGCCAATAGCGGCCCAGCCGGTTCTCGTACAATTCATGGTAGACGGCGTCGACCGGCATCGACACCGACGACAGGCCGTAGCACCATGCGGCGATCACGGCGCCGGGACGCGCAACCCGGCACACCTCGGCGTAAAAGCGCTCGTGCTGCAGCCAGTGCAGTGCCTGGGCGATTGTCACCAGGTCGGCGCTGGCCGGGTCGAGACTCGATGCCTCGGCAGGTTCGACCCGATACTCGACATTCGGGTGCGGCAGCGCCGCGGCAATCTGCGTGGCGCTGGGATCGGTGGCGACTACGCGCCGGAAGCGCTCGGCCAGCGCCAGCGCTGCCTGCCCATTGCCGCAGCCGGCATCCCAGGCCAATGCCTGCTGCTGGCATCGTTCGGCCAGCCAGTCGAACAGCGCCTCGGGATAGGTCGGCCGCGCCTGCGCATAGTGCGTGGCATGTCCGGAAAAATGATCCTTGAAGTTCATTGGCTTGCCCGCCTCGGTCAGGTGCCGGCGACAGTGTCCGGATTGCACGCTATCCTCCACAGTAGCCGCAACTGGCGGTGTCGGCAGCACAGTGTACCGATCGTCCCAGCAATTCTCTTTCGTCGATGACCACGATCACCCTCTGGCACAACCCGCGCTGCTCGAAGTCTCGCCAAGCTCTGGCCTTGCTTCGTGACCACGGTGTCGAGCCACGGATCGTCGAGTACCTGCGCGAGCCGCCGGACGTGGCCGAGCTGGAGCGCGTGCTCGACCTGCTCGGCGTCGAACCGCGCGCAGCCATGCGTCCTGGCGAGGAGACCTATGCGCAGCTCGGACTGGATGATCCTGCGCTCGACCACCGTGCCTTGATCGCGGCCTTGGCCGCGCAGCCGATCCTGATCGAACGCCCGATCGCGATCGCCGGCAGCCACGCCGTTATCGCCCGCCCTCCCGAGCGCGTCCTGGAGCTGCTGCCTCCATCTCACTGAGCCGAAGGAGTTGAGCACTGGCAGAGCCACCGGTTCCGGACGTGGTCACAGAAGCTGCTCCATTGAAGCGGCGCGATGTCGGATGCAGGTGGAGCTTCACGCTACCATTGTCCGGGTATGGACTGCCCGAACCCACGCTGTCCGCACTGCGGCTTTTGGCTGGAGCTGGCGCAGCAGCGATCTCCCGGCTTTGGCGAGGAATTTCTTTGCGCGCTGTCCCAGATCCCGCTCATCGGCTTGTTGTTTGCGCCTTTCCACATTATCGCCACTTGGCGAGCAGGACGCGAGTACAGGCGCTCGTGTGACTACCATTGCCACCGATGCCGGCGACGCATACGGCGTGGCTCGGAGCGGCAGGCGGACTGAGCGCCACCCAAAACCGTCGTGAATTCGCCGGCGTCAGGTGTCTGCGAGCCGAGATTGACCGGGCAGCAGGTCATCGAGCCGGTAACTGCCGATGGCAGTGCGGATCAGGCGCAGGGTCGGCAGGCCGACGGCGGCAGTCATGCGCCTAAGTTGCCGGTTGCGGCCTTCCCGCAGCACGACCTCCAGCCATGTGGTCGGGACGGTCTTGCGGAAGCGCACCGGCGGGTCGCGCGGCCACAACCAGTCGGGAGCCCCCGGCAATTCGCGCACCTGCGCCGGCCGCGTCGGGCCGTCACGCAGTTCGACGCCGTTGCGCAGTCGATCCAGGGCCTCGGCCGTGGCAGTGCCTTCGACCTGTACGACATAGGTCTTGCCGCGTTTGCGGCGCGGATCGGTGAGCCGGTGCGCCAGGCGGCCGTCATCGGTGAGCAGCACCAGGCCTTCGGAGTCATGGTCCAGGCGCCCGGCCGGGTAGACACCGGAAACGGCGACGTGATCGGCCAGCGTCGGCCGGCCGCGGGCGTCCGTGAACTGACACAGGACGCCGTATGGCTTGTTGAGCAATACGATCAGGGGCGGGTCCGAGTCGGTCGGTCGGGGCGACCGGAGACCGCCGGTCGCCCCGTATCCATGCTCAGCGTTCCGGGTTGCCGGAGGGATCGTCCATGCCCTGACGCAGGATGGTGTCCTCTTGCGGCTTGGTGAAACGCAGCGTCATCCGGTCGGATTCGCCGATTGCGCGATAGGTTTCCGGATCGGTGCCGTCGGGTACACGCAGTACCGGCGGCAGGGTCCAGACTCCATTCGGGTGGTCGGTGGTATCGGCCGGGTTGGCGTTGATCTCGCTCTTTTCCGCCAGCTCGAAGCCGGCAGCGGTCGCCAGCTGAATCACCGCGTCCTCGGTCATATAGCCCGATCCGGGGTTTTCCGCTGCCGCAGAACCGGGTTGCGCTCGATGCTCGACCACGCCCAGCGTGCCGCCTGGCTTGAGCACATGATAAAAGCCTTCGAACATGCCGGCAGCGGAGCCGGATCCAGTCCAGTTATGGACATTGCGGAAAGTGACGACGAGGTCGGCAGAGCCTTCGTCGCCGAAGCGCGGCGAGGCGAGATCGAACTCCACGACATCGACCGCGCCGTAGATCTCGGCCTTCTGCGCCAACTTGTCGCGAAAACCGTCATTGCTGCGCGTGTAGTAATCGCGGGCGCGCTCATTGGCGGCACTGGTCGGATCGACGATGGCGGCGATCAATCGGCCGCGCTCACGCAACGCCGGCGCCAGGATCTCGGTGTACCAGCCGCCGCCGGGGGTGATCTCGACCACAGTGGATTCCTGGGTCATGCCGAAAAAGGCCAGAGTCTGCGCCGGATTGCGCCAGGCGTCGCGGGCGCGGTTTTCTTCCGAACGGTGTTCGCCGGCCATTGCTTCGGCGACCGGATCGACGGCTGCGCTGGCTTGCGGCGCGGCCGGACTTGCGGTGGCGGGTTCAGGTTCGGAAGGCGGGGCCGGCGGTGCCGGCGGCGTGGAGCGTTCGCAGGCAGCCAGGCTCAGAGCCAGGGCCAACGGCAGCAGGCGGCCAGAATGGAGCAGGATCGACATCGGTGAGTCCTCAGCTGTTCAGGAAACGGGTCATTGAGGCTAGCACAGGGGCGATCTGTCGACCCCTGGGCGGACTTCGGTTGGACGCAGCGGCAGCGTCATTGCGGCGCCGGCAACCGGCAGGATTGCGGATACGGGGTGACATCGAGGACCTGACCGCTGGCGACCTCGGCCTGGATTCGGCGCCACCACTCGGGATCGAAAATTTCGCCATGTCGGGTCAGCAACGCCTGACGCAGGGTCGCGGGGACGCCGAGAAAGTTCGGAAATTGCTCGGGAAAGACATCGTCCGGGCCGACGTAGAACCACGGACCCGCGTGCATTTCTTCATCGTCATGACGCGCCTGCGGGATGGCTCGAAAGCGGCATGGACCGAGCAGGGTCAATTCGTCATAGTCGTAGAACACGACATTGCCACTGCGCCCGACGCCAAAGTTCTTCAGCAGCAGGTCGCCTGGAAAAATACCGCTGGCGGCCAGGTCCTTGATCGCCTGCCCATAGTCGAGCAGGGCGGCAAGCGCCTGCTCGGCCGGCGCCTGCCGGACATGGCGGTCAAGCGGCCGCAGGCGGCGCTCGACATAGCAGTGCCGCACGACCAGATCGTCACCGTCTTCGCCGACGCTGAGCCGGCAATCGTCGAGCAGCTCGGTGAGCAGGCCGGGTTCGAACTGGCGGCGCGGAAAGCGCAGCTGGCGAAACTCCTGGGCATCCACCAGGCGGCCGACACGATCATGATGGAACACCAGCCGGTAGCGATCCATGACCTGTTCGCG
>CAZFUH010000268.1:0-5882 GCA_964522235.1 uncultured Rhodanobacteraceae bacterium | reverse complement strand
CTTTTCTTTTGGTTACTTTTCTTTGGGCAAGCAAAGAAAAGTGACTCGGCGCGCATGGATGCGCGACGAAATAAGCCATGGAAGGCTGGGTTGCCAAAAAGACATTGGTGCCGGAGAGGGGAAGAGATGGGGACGCCGGGCCGGGCGGCAGGAGTGCGGCGATGAGCGCTGAGCCGATTCCGGTTCGCGTCGAGCCAGGCGAATCGCTGTACCAGTCCGAGGGCAAGGTCTACCCACGCGAGGTCCACGGCCGCTTCGACCGGCTTCGCGTTGCCGCCGTGGTCTGGCTGCTCGGGATGTACTACCTGATCCCGTGGCTGACCTGGGACGGTCGCCAGGCCGTGCTGTTCGATCTGCCGGCGCGCAAGTTCTATGTCTTCGGTCTGGTGTTCTGGCCGCAGGACTTCATCTTCCTGGCCCTGCTGCTGATCATTGCCGGCCTGAGCCTGTTCTTCTTCACAGCCCTGGCTGGGCGGCTGTGGTGCGGCTTCGCCTGTCCACAGACGGTCTGGACCGAGGTCTTCATCCGCATCGAGCGCTGGATCGAGGGCGACCGCCGCGAACGCATGAAGCTGGACGCTGCGCCGTGGTCCTGGCAGAAGCTGCGGCGCAAGTCCGCCAAGCATTCGGCCTGGCTGATCCTGGCATTGTGGACGGGTTTCACCTTCGTCGGATTCTTCACCCCGATCCGGGATCTGGGCACGCGCTTATGGCCGTTCGACTGGGGCGGCTGGGAGACGTTCTGGGTGCTGTTCTATGCTCTGGCAACCTGGGGCAATGCCGGTTTCCTGCGCGAGCAGGTGTGCAAGTACATGTGCCCGTACGCGCGCTTTCAGAGCGCGATGTTCGACCGCAATACCCTGGTCATCGCCTACGATCCGCTGCGCGGTGAGCCGCGAGGAGCGCGCAAGCGCGGACTGGCCAGTGTCCTGGCGCGTGCCCGCGGCCTGCTCGGAATCGATGCCGCCCAGGCCAGTGTCGTGCGCGCCGCTCGCGTCGAGGCCGAGCGCGGTGTTCGGGTGACCACCGGCCTGCTCGACCTGTCGGACGAGGCCGCGCCGCAGGTACGCAGCCCGGAGGATCTTGGCGACTGCATCGACTGCACAATCTGTGTCCAGGTCTGTCCGACCGGCATCGACATCCGCAATGGCCTGCAATACGAGTGCATCGCCTGCGCGGCCTGCATCGACGCCTGTGACGGCGTCATGGACAAACTCGGCTATCCGCGCGGCCTGATCCGGTACACGACCCAGAACGCGATCGACAACAAGCCCAGCCGGATCGTGCGGCCACGGGTTGCGGTCTACGCCGTGCTGCTGCTGGCCCTGCTCGGCGGCTGGGCCTGGGGCATAAGCCAGCGTTCGCCGCTGCTGGTCGACGTGCTGCGCGATCGCAATGCCCTGTATCGTCAGCTCGCCGACGGCGGCGCCGAGAACGCCTATACGTTGAAGATCTCGAACAAGGACACGCAGGCGCAGGAGATCCGCATCGAGATCGACGCGCCGGCCGGCATCGCTCTGGTCGACGCGCCGATCGTGCGCGCCCTGGCGCCGGAGGCTACCCTGGAGCTGCCGCTGACCCTGCGTTCCGACACCGGCATCCTCGGCCGTCACGAGATCGAGTTCGTCGTCACTCGCGTGACCGAGCCCAGGATCGAGATTCGCCATTCCAGCCGCTACTTCGCCCCGCAATGAACCGTCTTGACTGCAGGTACCGTGGAGCCAGGGCAAGCGAAGCGATTGCCGGCGCGGTGTGCCGCAACGATGCATCCATCCTCAGTTCGGCCGGCATATCCGGCGGTACCGTCCGAACGGCAGGAACACGAAGGAAACCTGATGAACGTGGCTGAATCGACCCAAGGTGCGCGTGCCGCCGGCCCGATGCTGTGGCTGGTCTTGCTGATACCGGCGCTGACCGTGGTCGCCGGCATCAGCACTGTCGTCATTGCCGTGCACAGTGGCAGCGCCGATGCCGTGATCGATCCGGTGCGGCGCACCGCCCAGGTTCAGGATCGCGATCTGCGTGCCGATCGCCAGGCCGCCGAGCTTGGTCTCGGCGCCCAGGCCCGTTTCGACCCCGAGACCGGCGCCTTGCGCTTGCAACTGGAGGGTCGGCCGGCGGTCGATGCGCCGCTGCACCTGCATGTCGCGCATCCGGTCCGGGGCTCCCTGGATCTCGACGTGGTTCTGGCTCCGATCGGCGACGGCGCCTGGCTTGGCCGCCTGCATCCGTTCGATGCCAGCCACGACTGGAATCTGGTGCTGCGGCCCGAGGACGACGCCTGGCGGCTGATCGGTCGCATGAGCGCAGGCGCCGATGGCTTCCGGCTCCATCCGGCCCTGCCCGGCGGCTGAGGACTGCGGCCGCGGCCATGACCAGCTGCTTTCATTGCGGCGAAGCACTACCGGCCGATCCGGCCCGAGTCGACGTCGACGGCCGCTCGTGTCTGTTCTGCTGCGAAGGTTGCGCTGCGGCCGCGGCCTGGATCGGTGGTGCCGGTCTGGCCGACTACTATCGCCTGCGCACGGCCCAGGGCTTGCGCGCGGAGGCCGAACGGCCGGACTTTTCGGCCTGGGATCGTGCTGATGTCCTGGCCCAGCACGCCCGTCGCGACGGTGCGACCATGGCGATCACGATCGTCGTCGAAGGCATTCGCTGCGCTGCCTGCGCCTGGCTGATCGCGCGGGCCCTGGCGCCGATGCCGGGCGTCGTCGAAGCCGAGGCCAATGCCGTGACCGGCCGCCTGCATCTGCGCTGGTTGCCGCAGAACACGCCGCTGAGCGCTGTTCTTGATCGCCTGGCCGCGCTCGGCTATCGGCCGCACCTGGCGACCGGCGAGGCGACCGAGCTGGCGCGCAAGGCGGAACGGCGCGACCTGCTCAAGCGCCTGGCGGTTGCCGGCATCGGCAGTCTGCAGGCGATGATGTTCGCCGAGGCCTTGTACCTGGATTTTCACCAGACCATGCCGGAAGCGACCCGCTACGCGCTGCGCTGGTTGACGATGGCGGTCAGTGCGCCGGTGGTGTTCTACGCCGGCCGGCCGTTCCTGGCCGGCATGTTCCGTGAGTTCGGTTTGCGTCGATTCGGCATGGACACCCTGATCTCGACCTCGGTGTTGCTGGCGTGGCTGGCGAGCGTGATCGAGACCATGCGCGGCGGCCCGCATGTCTGGTATGACGCGGCCGTGATGTTCGTGCTGTTCCTGCTTGCCGCGCGCTACCTGGAGCGGATGGCGCGTCAGCGCGCGCAGGCCGCGGTCGATGCGCTCGCGCGCGCGCGTCCGGCCCTGGCCTGGCGCGAGCTCTCCGGCGGCGAGCATTCGCGGCTGGAGCAGGTGCCTGTACATGTGCTTTCCGTCGGCGATGTCGTGCACGTGCACGCCGGCGACGCGGTTCCCGCCGACGGCATCCTGCTCGACGCCGAAGCCGAGCTCGACGAAGCCCTGTTGACCGGCGAATCGACACCGGTTGCACGTCGCACCGGCGAGCCGGTGCTGGCCGGAACCCTGGCCGTCGCCCGGCCGCTGCGGATGCGCGTCGTCGGCATCGGCCAGGACACCGTATTGTCGGATCTGTTGCGACTGGTCGAACGCGCGCAGTCACAGCGGCCTCGTGCCGTTCGCGTCGCCGACGCGATTGCCGCTCGCTTCGTGCTCGGTCTGCTCATTGCGGCGGCTGCGGTCGCGGCGCTGTGGTGGCAGCTCGATCCGGCACGGGCATTCGAGGTCACGCTTGCACTGCTGATCATTTCCTGTCCGTGCGCGCTGTCACTGGCCATTCCAGCCGCGCTGGCGGCCGCGCATGCGCGCCTGGCCGCACTTGGCGTGCTGGTTCTGCGCGGCGATGCCCTCGACCTGCTCGCACGCGCCGACACCCTGGTGCTCGACAAGACCGGAACCTTGACCTGTGGCCGCTTCGCGTTGTCGGCGGTGGAGCCGACTCCGGGCGCCGGGCTTGACGCCGCCGCTGCACTGACGATCGCGGCGACGCTCGAGCGCCACAGCACACACCCGATCGCGAGTGCATTCGCCGAACATCCGGTCGTCCCGGTGACCGACATTCGCATCGAGCCGGGCGCCGGCGTCGAGGGCTGGATTGAAGGCCGGCGCTACCGGATCGGCAACGCAGCGTTCGCCGCCGGCAATGCCCAGGTACAGGCGCAGGAGGGCGTATGGCTTGGCGACGGCGAACAGCTGCTCACGCGCTTCGAGCTTGGCGATCGTCTGCGTCCCGACGCCGTCAGCGCCTGCGCGCGCCTGCGCGCGCTCGGGCTGGAGCTTGCCGTCGTCAGCGGCGATGCTCCGGCGCCGGTCGCCGACATCGCCGGCCGCCTCGATATCGAGCAATGGCGGGCGCGGCAACGGCCCGAACAGAAGCTTGCCTACGTACGTGCCCGCCAGGCCGACGGTGCCATCGTCGCGATGCTCGGCGACGGCATCAATGATGCACCGGTGCTGGCCGGCGCCGATGTCTCGCTGGCGTTGGCCAGCGGTGCCCCGAGCGCGCATCGCGCCGCCGACGTGATCGTCCTCGGCAGCTCGCTGCAGCGGGTGCCGCAGACCGTGGCACTGGCTCGGCGCAGCCGGCGCGTGATTCGGCAGAATCTCGGCTGGGCGCTGGCATACAACCTGATCGCGCTACCGGTCGCCGCGCTCGGCCTGGTGACGCCGTGGCTGGCGGCGATCGGCATGGCGCTGTCGTCGCTGCTGGTGACCGGCAATGCGCTGCGACTGGTTCGGCCTGGCAGCGACGAACCAGTGGCGGCGACGCAGGCGCCTGATCCGGCTTCATCGAACTCCGTCGAACATTCGCGGCGGCCGCGCGGCGCGGCGAGCGGGGCGGAGGTCGACGCCAGCGACGGACGGCGTGTCGGTGGGCCGGCATGAATGCCCTGCTGATTCTGATACCGGTCAGTCTGATCCTGCTCGGTATTGCAGTCTGGGCATTCTTCTGGGCGGTCAATCGTGGCCAGTTCGATGATCTCGATACGCCGGCGCTGCGCATACTCGAAGACGATCGACCCCGGCCAACCGGCGACGATGCGGTCGAAGACAAGGACCGGCCGGACGTCGCTCGACCGCCAGCCGGTGATCGCTGATGCCACTGGATCTGCCAATCCTGACCGCAGCGCTGCTGACTGGCCTGCTCGGCAGCGCGCATTGTCTGGTCATGTGTTCGGGCGTCGCCTCCGGCCTTGCCGCCGCCAGCGATGCCGGCACCGGCCGCAGTGCCGCAATCGCGGCATCGACACTGAACCTGGGCCGTGTCCTGGGCTATGCGCTCGCCGGCGCCGTGGTCGGCGGGCTCGGAACGCGCGTACTGCACTGGATCGACGTCGAGCATGCGGCATGGATGCTGCGCCTGGGTGTCGGCATCGTCCTGATCCTCGTCGGTCTGCGTCTGCTCGATGGTCGCGATCGGCTGCGCGCTGTCGGCCGGCTCGGCCAGCGCATCTGGCAGGGACTACGCCCGTTGACCGCGATGCTGATTCCAGCGACGACCACACCGCGTCGACTTGCGCTGGGCGCGCTTTGGGGCTGGCTGCCGTGCGGACTGTCGTGGACGATGCTGCTGGCGGCGCTGTTCACGGTCGACGCCGTGCACGGCGCCCTGGTCATGGTCGCGTTCGGTCTCGGCACCCTGCCGGCGGTACTGCCGCTGACCTGGGGCAGTGCACGTCTGGCGCGCCGCTTCGGCGCTGCCGGCGCTCGCCGGTCACTGGCGCTGCTGGTGCTGGGCGCGGGTGCCGTCACCGTCTCGGCGCCGTGGCTGGCGACGATCCCAGGGCTGCACGGCGTACTCGAAGCGCTCGGCTGCAGGACCTTGCCTGGCTAGTGTAGTGCGCCGGAAGTTTCGCACCCTTCTCGCTTGGTCTTCGGCCCC
>CAZFUH010000267.1:284-5890 GCA_964522235.1 uncultured Rhodanobacteraceae bacterium | reverse complement strand
GCGCGTCGGTCGCATCGAGCAGCAGCCGCTGTTCAGCAGTTCCGGAAAGGACTGAGGAACGGAAGAACTGAGCGCCATTCCTGTCTCAGACGATTTCAGCCAGATCACCATGAACTATTCATGACATCGTTCGCCGGCTTGAGCGGCGAGCCGGGGCCGGCTATGGTCAGGACCGAAACGAAATGGATACCACAATGGCCAAGGGCTTCGATGCCGCCGACTGGCGTCAGATCGATGCTGTGCTGCGCCAACTGCTGCCCTTGCCGGCGAGTGAGCGTCAGGCAGGACTGGCCGCGCTGAGCCTGGAAGCGCGCATCCGCTCGCGCGTGGACAGCCTGCTTGCGACCCTGGACAACCCCGGTCCCCTCGATGGCGATGTATTGGCCCTGCTGCCAGCCGACTCGAACCTGGACCCGACCACGGTCAGCCTGGAAGGTCGCTGCATCGGCCACTACCGTCTGCAGGCGCTGCTTGGCCATGGCGGCATGTCGTCGGTCTATCGCGCAGTGCGCGAAGACGGGGCCTACGACGCACCCGTCGCCTTCAAGCTGCTCAGCCCGGCCTTGCTGGGCGGTGACTGGGTGCAGCGATTCCAACGCGAGACCGCCCTGCTGGCACGCCTGCGTCACCCAGGCATCGCCAGCCTGCTCGATGCCGGCATTGCCGATGACGGATCGCCGTGGCTGGTCACCGAGCTTGTCGAGGGCAGCAGCATCGATCGCCATTGCCAGCATCACCACCTGGATCTGCGCAAGCGCATCGAACTGGTACTGCAATTGTGCCGGGCCGTGGCCTATGTCCAGCGCAATCTGATCGTGCACCGTGACATCAAGTGTCAGAACGTCCTGGTCACCGACGGCGGCCAGATCAAGCTGCTCGACTTCGGCATCGCCCGCGTACTTGGCGAGCACAGCGAGACAACCGCGGTAACGCGGGTGTTCACGCCCGACTACGCGGCGCCGGAACAGGTTCGCGGTGATCCGGTGACCACGGCCACCGATGTCTTTGGCATTGGCGTCGTGCTGTATCGCCTGCTGACCGGTGTGCTGCCATTTCCCCGCAGCGACAGCGCGCGTACGACTGGCCGGCCGACGCCACCTTCGCGCCAGGTCACCAGCCGTACCGAATTGACTGTCGCCGGCCGACGACAGCAGTCGCAGCAGTTGCGCGGCAATCTCGACAACCTGGTCGGCAAGGCCCTGGCCGAGCACGCCGAGGATCGCTACCCCTCGGCACAGGCCCTCGCCGATGATCTCCAAGCCTGGCTGGAACACCGACCGCTACAGGCCCGGCGGCCATCCTGGCCGTACCGGCTGCGCCTGTTCGTGCGTCGACGCACCGAGCTTGCCGTGGCGATCACCCTGGCCGTGCTGGCCGCCACCTCCGGGCTCACCGTTGCGCTGTGGCAGGCGGCCGAGGCTCAACAACAGGCGCTGCAGGCCATGCAGGCGCAGGCCCGTGCCGGTGCCGTCACCACCTTTTTGACCGAGCTGTTCGAAGCCAGCGATCCGGATGTCTCCGGCGGGCGGATTCCCGATGCCCGAGAGCTGCTGGCCACCGGTACGCTTCGACTGCAATCCAGCTTTGGCGAATCCCCCGAGTTGCGTGCCGAGCTGCTGTACACATTGGCGCACATTCATCGCAAGATCGGTGACCATCCGGCAGCCACCAAGTTGCGCGACGAGGCGCGTGCACTCGCGGCCAACGACTTCGATCTGCGCCTGCGTCTGGATATTGAAGCCGCAACGGCTCTGACCTATACACAGGAGGATGAACAGGCTCTTCTGGCCATTGATCGCATCGAAGCCGACTATGCCAAGCAACTCGACGAATCGCTCCGAATCCGACTCGGCATTCTGCGCGCCCTGGCGCTGGCCCGGGTTGACGGAGGCCTTGAGCCAGCATTGACTCTAAGCCGCAAGATGGTGCAGCGGGTGGGCGAAAGTGACGTCGACCCTGCAGTCGCCCTGTTCGCCCATGGCACCCTGCTCGGTCAGCTTGTCGTCGCCGGACATTGGGCCGAAGGACAGCAGGTTGGTGCTGCGGCGCTCGCCTTGTTGGACTCCGGCCATGCGTCACCGACCAATCTCATCGAGATCCACAACAACCTGGCCAGTATCGAACAGCGGCTCGGCAACCTTGAAGCAGCCATTGAGCGACGCCGACACGCGCTGGCAATGGCCCGTCAGGTGTATCCGGGACCGCATTGGAGGCACGCAAATCTAACCGTCAACCTGGCCGGCGACCTGGCGCTCGCCGGTCGCCTCGCCGAGGCCACAGAGCTCCTCCTCGAAGCGGAAGCGACCTTCTCGCAAATCTTCGAACAGCCGAACCGCCGAACCGCTTCCCTCGACAACAGCCTGGGCTCGGTGCTTGTAGTGCAGGAACAACATGCTCAGGCCCTCCCCTACTTCGATCGTGCGATCGACGTACTTGGCGCCGCGATGGGACACGATCACGCAACCGTGCTGATTATCCGGAGCAACCGAGCCAACGCACTGTCAGTGCTTGGTCGAAATGCCGAAGCCGAAGCCGAATTGCTGGCCATTCTTGACGCCAGACAGGAACAATTCACAAAGAATCATCCATTTGTCTGGGCCACCTGGGCCGCGTTGGCGTCGCACGAACTTCGCAATGAGCGGCCCCAACGAGCGATCGAATGGATCGAACCCGCCATTGAGGGTTGGCAGGGCCAGTATCCGGACGGTCATCCGCGCCTGCTGATTTCCTTGGGTCAACGCGCTCAGGCCCTGGCCTTGCTCGGTCACCACGATGAGGCGCTGGCTGCCTATAAAGCGGTCATCGAGCTTGCTAACCAACCTGGCGCCGAGGTCGACTATGGCTACCTGAACGTTCTCGACCAGTACAGCCAGTTCCTGGCCGAGCAATGGCCTGAGCGGTTGCCGGAAACGTTACCAGCCCTGCTTGACGACCCTCGCCTGCAACATGCGCGCGAGCGCCCGCAGTGGCAGCGCATCCAGCTGCGCCTCGATGCCGATACCCGGCAAGCCCTGCAAGCAGACGCCGATCTTTGACCCACCAGTGGTGTTCGGGGTTCTGTGCCAGATCTGTTCGAGTGCGGCTGCGGTGTCATGCAACCTCTGGTTCAGCCAACCGCTCAGCGGATGCGAACAGTCACCGCGCAAGGCCAATTTCAGCGTTCGCCGGCCTCGGCCAGCAGACCGTGGAGCAGCGCGCGGGCCCGTTGCCAATCCCGATTCATGGTTCGCCGGGAGCTGCCCTGCAACTGTGCGATCTCATCCAGGCTCAGGCCGGCAAAGTAGCGCAGCTCGACCAGTTGCAGCAGAGCCGGGTCGATCTCGCCAAGGTGATTCAGCGCCAGGTCGATATCGATCAGATCGACCTGATCGAGGGCCGGACTGGCCTCGTCCCCCAACTCGGTGCGCCGCCAGGCGCCACCGCGCTTGTCGGCCTGCTGGCCACGGGCATGATCGATGATGATCTGGCGCATCGCCTGGGCGGCGCAGGCGAAAAAGTGTTGCCGATCCTGGATTGACAAGGCCTCGGCACGCAGCAGCTTCTCGTACACCTCGTGCACGAGCACCGTTGGCGTCAGGGTCTGGCCCGGGCGCAGGACGGCCAGGCGCTGCATGGCAAGCTGACGCAGCTCGGCATAGACCTGCTCGAAAGCCTGACCCAGCGCAGCGCCGTCGCCGGCACCGGCCAATCTCAGAATGCGCGTCAGTTCGCTCATCGCCGCACTGCCTGCCTAGCGGGAAACCGCACCAGTGTACGTACGCGCGCAGCCTGGCGCACTTTCGCCGCTGACCTCGATACCTCCTTACAAGGACCGGATGCTCCGGCCGCAATTACCATCAGGAGGTTGCCCAATGATCCGCCACATCCCCCAGTCGCCGTCCCTCGCGCCAGCCAATCCGGCACGCCGCTGCCACCGATTTGGAACATCGGCGTTCGCGTTCACGATGCTTGTCCTGTTTCCAATCCTGTCCGCACAGGCCACGATTTATCGGGTCGGGGCCGGTGCTGACTGCACGCACCCGAACCTGGCCGCGGCGCTGACCGCCGCGGTCGCCGATGCCAGCCCCGGGCCGCACGAAATCCGCCTGGTGGCCGGCGGTCACAACGTCATCAACCAGTCAATCGACAACCCTGCCCAGGATCTGAGGCTGCGTGGCGGCTTTCCCAACTGCGCCGCCACCTCGCCCGGCATCGGCATGCGCAGCGGTCTGAACGCCGGCACCGTCAGTGGCCGCCGTGTGCTGCGCCTGTTCAACAACGTTGCCAATCCACGTCGAACGATCCGCCTGGAACGCCTGTCCCTGACCGGCGGCAACAATCCAGCCGCCGATGCCAGCCTGGGAGGCGGCGCGATCCTGGCCGTCGGCCGGCTCGATGTGCATCTGATCGACGACACCCGCATCGAGGGCAATATCGCCCAGAGCGGCGGCGGCATCAGCCTGCTCAGTCTGACTTCGAACGTGGACCAGTTCACGCGGCTGTACTTGCGCGGTGGCTCGAGCATCTGCAACAACCAGGCCACGGGTGGTGGCCTCGGCGGCAATGGTGGCGGCATCAACAACATCGGTGGCGCCTGGGTGACGATCTGGAACGGAACGATCTGCGACAACCAGGCCCGGCGCCATGGCGGCGGTGTCCACCTGGCCAGCAATCTTTCCTTCCTGCGCTTCGACATGGCCGCCGACTGGGAGCGGGCCGAGTTCCGGAACAACCTGGCTGGAACCGCAGGCTATGCCACCAGCACCGGCTTTGGCGGTGCCGTCTTCAGTGCCCAGGGACCGATCCAGTACACCTCGTCGCTCACCCCGGCAGGCGTTCGCAGTCTCATCTTTGCGGAGAACACCGCGAACTTCGGCGGTGCCATTCACGTCCAGGGCGGTAGCGACGCCGGCGACTCATTCACCAGTGTCGAGCTGCGCAACGTCGAGCTGCACCAGAACCTGGCCCGGGCACGAGGTGGTGCGATCTATCTATCCGATGCCGTCGACATGCGCATGTACGTCTGGGGTGCCGGCCCCTGCGACGGCACCTTCCCAAGCATCCAGGCCTGCGTCGATGTCTGGCGCAACACCGCCGAGAACGCCGGGGCGTCAAGCAGCATCGGCGGCGGTGGCGCCGCCTTCCTGGCGCATGATCCCAGCAGCGGTGCTTCGCGGCCGGCGCTGCGCGTTGCCGGTGCCCGGTTCGATGCCAACGAGGATCCGAACGGAACGGCTGCTGCCATCGACGCCCGAGGCAATGCTTCGGTACGCATCCTGCGCAGCCTGTTCTTGAACAACCTGGCTGGTGGCAATCCCAGTTTCCGTGCCCTGATCGAATCCCGCAACAACGTACTGCTCGGTTACAGCACGGTGCTGAGCAATGCCGTGAGCCATCTGTTCTGGCTGGACAACAGCGAAATCGAAGTGACCGGCAGCATCCTGTACGCGCCTGGTGTGCAATTGCTGGCTGGCATCACGCCGAGCATCGAGACCGGCAACTGCCTGCTCGCCCACACCACGACCGGCATCCCTGCGACCGGGGTCCAGGTCGGCAACCCAATGCTGGAGGCGCACAATGGTTATGCACCGAAGCCGCGCTCGCGCGCCGTCGATGCCTGTGCCGCC
>CAZFUH010000267.1:0-274 GCA_964522235.1 uncultured Rhodanobacteraceae bacterium | reverse complement strand
GGAGTCGGCGACAACTTCTTTTCGGCCGCGCACGACGCCTATCGACTGCCGGTTCCGCATACCATCGCCAGCGTTCCGAACCTCGCCGGCAGCTTCGATCTCGGCGCGGTCGAGCAACGCGATGTGCTGTTCTACGGTGGCTTCGGTACCCGGCCCAACAACTGAAGAACGGGGTCAGCGTTACTTGCCTTGCTGCGAGCGGCTAGGAGCCTGGGCGGTAGAAACGTTCGAGGCGAAAAGTTGACTGCGCGAGGACAGATTTTCGGCGGTTCGC
>CAZFUH010000266.1:0-5891 GCA_964522235.1 uncultured Rhodanobacteraceae bacterium | reverse complement strand
AGCGCGGCCATCCTGGCCGCAACAGCTTGCCTCCGTGGGAGCTACGGGGTGCTGAACCTGTAGGCGCGCTCGGTGGCAAACTCGTGGTGGTGTGGGTCTTATTCGGGGTTGCTGCTGGTAGCGGTGTTCCGGTTCCAGTCCGGGGTCGGCTGACCGAGCAGGTGGCGAACAAAGAATGCGAACTGCCGTCGCTGCACGTAGTCGATCGGTCCGGTCGAACGGCCGACGGCATGGTCTTCACCCGGCAACGCCAGCAGATCGAAATCCTTGCCGGCGCGGATCAGGGCATTGACCACCTGGTAGGTCGAGGCCGGATCGACATTGGTGTCCTGTTCGCCGACGATCAGCAACAGCTGGCCCTGAAGCCGGTGCGCGTTGTCGACACCGGAGGCGCGGCTGTAGCTGTCGTCGACCGGCCAGCCCAGCCATTGTTCGTTCCAGCTGATCTTGTCCATGCGGTTGTCGTAGCAGCCGTTGTACGCGACCGCGACGGTGTAGACCTCGGGATGGAAGAGCAGGGCACCGAGCGCACTCTGGCCGCCGGCGGAGGCGCCGTAGATGCCGATGCCCTGGTCCATGGCATAGGAAGCATCCTGCGCCGCCAGCGCACGATGCCAGGCGATCCGATCAGGAAAGCCCGAGTCGCCGAGGTTCTTCCACGCGACATCATGAAAGGCCTTGGAGCGGTTCATCGTGCCCATGCCGTCGATCTGCACGACGATGAACCCCAGCTCGGCCATGGCCTGCATGCCGATCACCTTGTCGCCTCCGGAATGAAGGCCGAACGGCCAGAACGTCTTCGGCACGAATGAGTCGTGCGGTCCGGCATAGATGTTCTCGATCACCGGATAGCGTCGGTTCGGGTCGTAATCGGTCGGTCGCACGATCAGACCCCAGATCGGGGTGATGCCATCGCGCCCCGGCGCCGAGAACGCCTGCGGCGGGCGGAATCCGGCCGCAAGCAAGGCGGAGATGTCGCCACGTTCAAGCACGGCGATGCGCCGGCCACTGCGCGCATCGCGCAATTCGCTGACCGTGGGCTGGTCGACTCGCGACCAGGTGTCGACGTAATAGCGCAGGTCCGGCGACAGACGGATGTCATGCCAGGCATTCGCGAACGTCAGCCGGGTCAGCCCGCGGCCGTTGAAGCCGACTCGATAGTGGTGCTGCAAGTACGGATCGCCATCTTCGCGACCACTGGCGGCGAACCAGATCTGCCGCCGTTCCTCGTCGACATGCACGACCTTGCGCACGATCCACTCGCCGCGAGTGAGCTGTCGAGCCCGACCGCTGCGGCTGTCATGCAGGTAGAGATGGTTCCAGCCATCGCGTTCGGACATCGACAGGATTTCCCGGCCGAGGTTGCCGACATCGTGAACGAAATCGCGATCGCTCCAGGTGTTGACGAAGGTATCGCTGGCTTCCTCAATGACGGTTTGCGCCTTGCCACTGGCGACATCAACCTCGATCAGGCGCATGCGCTGGTGCCCGCGTTCGATGTAGCGAAACGTCAACGTCCTGCTGTCGGCCCGAAACGCCGCTGGCGTCAGCCGATATGGACTCGGGAACAGTTCGGTGTCGACGATCACCTCGCGTCCGGTTTCGACCTCGAAGATCACCGGCCGTTCGATGTCGACCGCGTCGCCGGGCTTGGGGTAGAGCTGGGTCTGGACGCGGGTATGGACCTGATCCCTGGGCGACGTCTCGACGCGCACGACTTCGCGCCGATGACCCGGACGAACCCGATAAATCACCAAGTGGCTGGAATCGGGCGACCAGACGATGGTTTCGGGATCGTAGAAGTCGGCGTCGGATCCGGTCTGGCCGAGCAGATGCAGAGAACCGCCGGCGGCGGTCCGAAGCGCGACGCGCTGGTCCTGCACGAAGGCCTCGAAGCGGCCATCCGGCGAGGGCTTCGGCGTGTTGTCGGCCGGCACGGATAGATCGCGGACAACAGCAAACGCACGCGGCCGATGGACGGCTTGTGCCCTGGGGTCCGGCATACACACGTAGGCAGCATCGAGGCGACATTCCAGTCGACTGCTGTCGACCTGGATCCGGAGGGTTCGGCTGGGTTGGGCTTCGTCGATGTCGAAGTCGACGAACGGCAGACGCCGGCCGTCGTAGTCCCGGTTCATGGCTGCGCCCAGCGCCGCCGCCAACCGGTCATGGTCGAACATCGGTACGGCGGTCAGTTCATCGACATTGCGCTGCACGAATTCGAAACCGCCAGGCACAGTACGCCGGTAGGCAAAGCGCTTGTTGTCGATCCAGTGCGGAGGATCGGCCAATCCGCTGGTCAGGTACATCCAACGCTGGCGCAGCGTCAGCGCGTGCTCGTACCTGGCCTGGTCCGGGCCGGAACCGGGTAGCGGCGTAGCCACAGCTTCGACACCGGCGAGCGCCAGCACAGCGAACGAAATCAGCATCAAGGCGGGCAGGGCATCCGATCGGGGCATGAGCATCTCCGTCTTGACCGCGGTGCTCGATGCCGGCCAACGACGGCGCTGGCGATGACCGGGCAGGTGAGCGGCACAAACGCCGATCCTCGCATGTGTGGCGGCCACCCGCTAGGAAAGAAACTCGCTCGCAGCAGCGACTTTTGCCAATACACCGGCAAACGCCAACGATTGCTGTTCCGTACCCAGTGGTGGAGGTTCCGAAGTCCCTCGTCGGATGAAGCGATCAGCGACTGGGATCAGTCTGCTGTGCGGTGGATGATGCGGCCGTCGCGGATGGTGAAGCGAACGTCGCTGAACCCGGTGATCGCCTGCGCCGGATCGGTACCGAGCACGACCAGATCGGCCCGCAGTCCAACCGCAACTCGGCCTCGGTCGTCACCGTAGCCGAAGCGCTCGGCCGGGGCGGTGGTCAAGGTGGCCAGGATCTGGCGCCAATCCAGGCCGGCCAAGGCCATCAGTTCGAACTCGCGCCGGGTGTCGACCTCGGCGATGAAATCGACGTCGGTGCCGAACAGCACGGTGCCGCCGGCCTGTGCGAACACCCGGACCTGCTGGGTCGAGTGATCGACGAAGCGCTGAACCACCTCGTCCGGCGCGTTCTCGCGCCGCAACTCGGATTCGAACAGGGTCAGGGTAGGGATCAAGGCCATGTCGGCGGCGCGCAGGCGCTTCACCATGTCGGCGTCCCAAGGCCCGGAGAACGGCGTCGTATGCGCCAGCACGTTGACGCCGCTGTCGATCGAGATCTCCAATCCGCGAACGTCGGTCGGATGGGCGAAGGCCGGCTTTCCTGTGCGATGAGCTTCAGCGACGATGGCCCGGGCGATGTCGACGTCCATCGGCAGCACTTCGATCTCGCCGCCGACGATTGCGCCGGCGAACAGTTTCACGCCGTCGGCGCCGTCGGCCAACTGCTGTCGCGCCCGCCTGCTGGCCTGGTCAGCCGTGACCACTTCGGCACTGGGCGCACGAACCTCGGCCAGCAGGTCACGGATATAGACCGGCGTACCGTATTCCGGAAAAAAGGGTGTGTCGACATGCAGGATCGACGGTCCGGTCAGCTCGCCGGAATCGATGCGCTTGCGCAGGGCAGCGGGAACGCCGTTGAACGATGCGATATCGAACACGGTCGTAAAGCCCCAGCGAGTCAAGGTCGAGTTCAACGCCGACTGCAACTCCGGCGCCGGCCGAGTCGCCGCTTCCCGCAACACCGGTGACAGAAAATGGACATGGCTGTTCCAGAAGCCCGCAGTGACCACGGTGCCGGTGCCGTCGATGACCGTCGCCTGTTCGGGCACTTCGATTTCATCCGAAGCCGCCACCGCAACGATGCGGCCATCACGCACCAGCACCGTGCCACGCTCGATTGCCGCTGCATCGGGTGCCGGATAGATCAGGGCATCGACAATCGCCAGCTCGGTTGCCGCCGCAGGCAATGCGCCTAGCAGCACCAGGGTGCAAAGCATTCGCCTCATCGTCATTCCTTGGAGTTCAGTTCGAAGAACTCAGGATATCGCAACCCTGCAGGTTGGTACGCATGCGGTTTGCAGCGTCGCTTTCGCAGGTAGCTTCGCCGGCGCTGGACTCGACAGTGATTCCCAGCAATGGTCTGCAGAACGCCTGCGGCGCGATGTATAGTCGCGCGGCGGTAGTCACATCGGACACCGCAAATGAGGACGAAGTCCCGAACTGCGTTCGCAACTTTGGCGGCTGCGCGAGGCAGATCGCGTAGTGCGGTTCCGGTCTGACCGGCCGTTGTTTCATTCGACCGGCACTGCCACGGACGTCGGACGTCATCCAGTAGGGTTGAAGGAGTAGCGAATGCAGGCACGTCAATTTCGCCACCCTGCTGCGGCCGTTTCGCTGTTGTTGTTCGCAACGGCGGCCTGGAGCGGCAGCGTTGTGCCCGTCATCTGGCAGATGGGCTGGAATTCGCCGCTCAATCAGGACGACGACGTGATGCTGCTGCGTGCCGCGGGCGACGGCGGCGCGTTGACGTTGGTACTCAGTCATGGCCAGCACGTCAGCCTGGTTCGGTACGATGCCGATGGCAAGCTGGCCTGGAACCATGCTCAGCTGGATCTCGCGGGCGCGCCGGGCGATCTCGTGGTCGCCGCCGACGGCAGCGCGGTGCTGGCCGCCCTCAGTGTGGACCGAACGCAGCTCATCGTTCGGCGCTTCGACAGCGTCACCGGCACGATGTACTGGCAGCGCGCGCGCCCGGTGATCCTGACGCCGATACTGGGGAGCTATTATGGACCGAAGCTCGCCATCGACGCCGATACCGGTTTGATTCGCGTCGCCGTCTCGCAACAGGACGACTGGCTGATCGTGAGCTACGCCGAGGACGGCACTGCTGGACCCCAATTGATTGTCGGCGAGCCCGATCGCGTCGACGTTCCCCTGGCAATTGTCGCGGGTCGGGACGGCGGCTTCGTGATCACGGGCTACGAATTCGAGACCAGCACCGGCACCAGAGGGGCGATCCGTACGATTGCCTTCGACCCGGACGACAAGCTGCGCTACAGCGATCGCGAACGTGGCGACATCGGCAGCCTGTTCTACAACGTGCCGGCGTGGCTGGCGATGGCGGATGACGGCGGTCTGTACGTACTCGGCGGGCCGGAAAGCCACTGCGGCGTGGGCCAGTACAGGGTCTGGAAACTCGATGCCACCGGTGAGCGCGAGTGGACGACGGTCCAGCCCGAAAATTCCTGTGACTCCTTCGAGCCGGTCGGATTCAGTCTGCTTGCCGACGGCTCGGTGATCATCGTCAGCTCGGGTGTGGGCGTGAACCTGCAGTTCCTGGTCACGCGCATTGGCGCCAGCGGCGAAGTGCGCTGGCACCGGTCATGGGACGGTACAACCGGGGCGGCACTTGCGATACCGATCGCGGCGGCCGTAAATGCCGCCGGTCGTACGCGCGTTGTCGGCTCCGAGTCTGTTCCGCCGTCCAGCGGCCGCTATGTCGTTGCCGAATGGACGGCCGACGGCAGTCTTTGTGTGGCTGGGCGCGACCCCGGACTGTGGCGGGGAATCGACATCGTCGCGCTGGCCGACGGCTGGCTCGTCGGGGCCAACGGGGCCGGTCCGGGCGCGACCCCCGACGCCTATACGCTGCGGTATCCGGCTGCCGACCAATGCACCGTCGACGAATTGTTCCGGGATGACTTCGAGGCACCTTGAGCGTGCTCGTCGGCTTGCCGTCGGTGTGGTACGACCGAATACCCGTCGGCTTGATCAGGTCTTGAGTTGAGAGCATTGAGGGCGTCTCCCCCAAGCGTCGGCGTTCGGCCGATTTAGAAACAAGCATGGCCGCCACCGCAGGTGCTGCCCGGAATACGAGCAAGCCTTGGTCCCGCGGTGACGGCCGTCGACAGGCTGGCTAGCCCGCAGTACTCATGAACCTTCTGCTGCGACCGCCGATCC
>CAZFUH010000265.1:0-5940 GCA_964522235.1 uncultured Rhodanobacteraceae bacterium | reverse complement strand
AATCGAACGGCTGTTGTAGAGCGAAGCTTGCTTCGCTTTGCGGCCGTGAGGCCGCGCGCCTCGGTCGCGGCTGCAAGAGTCGATCTGGAGGGACGGCCAGTTGGTCGCAGCGCCGATTGGTTTCGGAACGGCGCTAGCCGATCAGGCCCTCGAAGCCATCGGCGAACAGCCGGTCGATGTACTCGATCGCACCCATGTCGCAGCGGGCGCCAGGACCGTTGTCGCCCTGCAACGGGCGCCAGGTGCCGATCTGGTCCTCCAGCAGGCAGAAGCCAGACGGCTTCAGCTGAGGATCCGCACTGTCAATGACCGGGCTGCCGCCCTTGGGCAGATGCACGCGAGTGCCGGTCCAGTCATCCAAACTGAGTGGATGCAACTGCGGGTCGACACCGATCAGGTTGCCGATACCAAAGCCTGTGAGCAGGCAGGTGTTGTCGTCGCTCAGGGTGTAGTTGTGTGAATAGCTGTAGATGCCGGCACCGGTGAACTGGCAACCGGTGCCGTAGCCGGCGATGATGGAATTGGTGATCGTGCTGCTCATGCTCCCGCTGAAGCGGAATACACGCAAACCTCGGCCATCGCTGTTGTTTCCGACCAGGGTAAGGTGATTGAACTCCAGGCTGTCGGCATTTTGTAGGTAGATGCCATTGGGAGAATTTCCGCTGACGGTGCTGTTCTCGATACGCAGTAGCGCGATCCCGTGGACCTCGAGCCCGGCTCGCGAAGTCGGCCCGCCGAGCATCGCAAGGTTCGTCGTGACGCTGCTGGCCTCGATCTCCAGCTCTATGCCGAACTCATTGGCGAAGATTCCCGCCCCCTCGACGTTGGTGAAACCCAGATTCGCCGCGATGTTTTCATGCACACTCGAACCCGTGATGCGTGCGTTGCTGCGGATATGCAGACCGCCGCCGGCATTGGCGTTGTTCCCGCGGATCTCACTGTTGATGACGAACAATGTACCCGAGGCGTTGGAGAGGATCCCACCCCCGGTCGCGGTTTCGGCACTGTTTGCGTTGCCGCCCGTGATTCGCAGCCGATTCAGCACGACGTTGACCGCGGACGGGTGAATTTCGAACACGCGATCGATGCCGTTGGCGTCAATGATGGGTCGGCCGCTGCCGCTACTGTTGGATCCGATGGTCAAACTCTTGGTGATGTCCAGATCGCCGGTTGCGGCAGCGTCTTCACCGCGCCCGGGGCGGGTCAGCACGATATGGGCGCCACCGGGGATGACGATGCCGTGCTCACCGGGAAGGGCGTTGGCTTCCATGATCGCCGCGCGCAGCGTGCAGCGCTGGCCGACCGGAACGATCGTCGACCACTCGCACAAGCCGTCGCCTGGAACGAGGTCACCGAAGTCCTGGCCCCAATAGTCGACCACGAAGGTTGCGGCGCCAGCGGGTGCCGCCATCAGGGCCACGAACGTCAAGATCAGCTTGCGCATCTGTCATCTCCGGCGATGGGGGTTCAACCATACAAACGGAAAATCGGCACGGAAGTAGACATCGCCATGCAACGACTGGCAGCCGGTTGGCCCTGGGCGATCGTAGGGGCAGGAAGTGGGATCGAGGACAGATTCGTGACCGAATGATGATACTCCGCTTCTCAAGGAGGTTTCTCGTACAGCCGCGCTTTGGGCCAGGTGGGTGTTGGCAGGCGATCGGCGCTTGTAGATCGCGGAATGGTGCAAGGCAATCAAGGTTGTTGGCGCGGTGGACGGTCCTTCAGGTATCGCGATCGATTCATCCGGCGCGGCGCTTCATGCGGGTTGCATCCGGGCTGCCGCATGTGGCCGCGCTACCGGCGCGGACCGATCCAAGGTTTGTCGATCTCGATGACGACTCACCCGTGCCCGCACTCCCGGCTCAGAGTTGGGCGATCCACTGCTTGAGGATGCGGACCACGGCGGCCTCGTGTGATGCCAAGTCTGCGGTGGATGCCAGGGTCAGAACGCATCGGTCGCTGGCCGGCCACTTCAACAATCCATCCGGATCGTCGATCACGAACGTTTGCGTATTGCTCTTCGCCTTCGCGCCCGTATGTAGCACCAGTTGGATGTGCTTGGGCGGGTGCAGCTTGAAGGTAGCAAAGTGGTCGTCGATCTTGAAGCTGGGAGCATTCCATTTGATCTCTTCGCGGACGCGCCGGTCCAGCCCAAGAATGATCTCGCGAAGCCGAAAAACGCCGGCCATGTGCGGATGATCCAGCGTCGACAGGAAGGTCGCGGTCGGCTGCGAATCCGCAGTCTCGGTTGTCGGTTTTCGCGGAGCCATCATGCGCGGTTTCCTCGATAAAGCCTGGCATCGGATCGAGCGATCTGGAGCTGACAATCGTTGATTCCTGATCGAGCCACGGCCACGGCCACCGATCGCGTGGTTGCGTCGCCGGTTTGGCGGCGAGGCGCACACATAGCGATGTGGCCGTGACTCGGGATGGCGTCTCAACCGGCCAGCAAAGTCGAAAGTTTATCGAACGACTGCTGCCAGCCGGTCTCGGCGTGTGGTGCCATCATCTCTGAATACGGGCCATCGATCAGGACGACACGGGTGCGATCGGGACCGTCGGCATGAAATTCGATCCGGGTGATCGTGTCCTCCACCAGCCCCATCTCTGGCTGAGCGGCGGACGACAGTACGAGCAGCTCCGGCGCCTTGATCTCCACTATGCGCGCGGCGTCGGGAAATTCCGCGCCTACGGAGACTCCCATGCCGGCGGCGATCGCAGGGCTGGCGAGCACCATCACCTTGTGATGGCGGCCGCCTGGTTGCGGCTCGATGACCAGTTTCTCGCGCGGCGTATGGAAGCCGTCCGGACCCCACCACTGGGCGATGATCTCGGGATCGACGAAGGCCTGGAACACGCGCTCGCGCGGTGCCTGGAAGACATGCGTGATCTCGAGGATTCGGCTGGCCTGTGCGGTGGCTTTCGGTCGGTTCATGGCTTTTCTCGTTTGCTCGACTTGGTGGGGTGGGTGCGCTTGCGTCGAGCTTTGGCGCTTGCGTCGCTGCTCGGCGCTTCATTGGATTTCGATATGCCTTGTGCTTCCAGCAGCGCATCGAGCCGGCCCAGACGGCCTTCCCAGAGCAGGCGCCGGCTGGCGATCCAGCGTTCGGCCTGCAACAGACCATGCGGGTCGAGCTGGCAGGTACGGACCCGGCCGGATTTGCGCGTCGTCACTACACCGCACTCCTCCAGCACCTGCAGGTGTTGCACCACGGCCGCCAGGCTCATGGGCAGCGGACTCGCCAGCTCGCTGACCGCCGCCGGTCCCTCGCTCAAGCGCTGGATGAGGTGCCGGCGCGTCCCATCGGCGAGGGCGTGAAAGATGCGATCGACGGCGGCGGATTGCTCAAGCATAGACTTAAGTATCCGCACGCAACGAGCAATAGTCAAGTGGCTGCTTTAGCGAATTCCCGAGTGCTCTGAAGGGTCAACCGTCGCCCTATGCGGTAATCCCTCCAGATGCGCAGGGCGGATCGTCACATTTGCGGTGGGTCGGCCGCCGTCTCTCGTCCGGCGGCCTCACGACGTTGCAAGTCGGCGACGAAAAGCTCGGCAATCGCCGTCGCCTCTTGTGCGATCGCGCCGATATTTTCCTGTCCCTTGTTCATCATGACCGAGACCACCAAACCAAACTCGGGCAGGACGGCAAAATACGACGTGCTGCCGACGGCAGTGCCGTGGTGACTGATGATTGGGGTGGTTACGGTATCGTTGAACAACTTCTTCTGGTCCGACACACGCCAACCCAGGGCATAGCCCTGCGGATTCTCACTACCGTCGGCGAGCTGCTGCGGTGTCAGCAAGTGTTCACGCGTCGCCGCGCTGAGCAAGTCGTCCGACAGCATCGCATGGCCCAACGCCAGCATGTCCGACGGCGTTGACAGCAGTCCGCCCGACGGCCACTTGTTGCTGTTGTCGACGCGAAACGCGGACTTGAAATTGCCGTCCTGGGTTTCGTAGAACGACACGCGATCGGCATGTACGGTATCCGCGAAATCACCGCCGCTGCGATTCATTTGCAGTGGATCGAATACCGCCCGTTGCAGGTAGTCGAGAAACGACGTTGCCGCCGCCGCCTCGATCACGGCGCCCGCAATGTTGTAGCCATGGCTGCTGTAGGCGAATCCAGCACCCGGCGCGAACAGCAATGCGTCGTTCTCGAATATGCGCAGCGTCTCTCGTCCGCTGACAAACGCTCTGCGATTGAGATGCTCCCATATCGGGAAGCAAAGGCATACGCCATAGTTGCGGACACCGGCGGTATGGCTCAGGGCTTGGCGCGTTGTGACGTTGGCCATTGGTGGTGCCAAGTCGGAGATGTAGTGATTCACTGGCAGATCTAGATCCAGACGACCTGCATCCAGCAGGGTTCCGATCGCCACCGATGTGACCGCCTTTGAGGTGCTACCCAGACGAAAGCGCGACGCGAGGCTCGCGGTCCGGCCACTCTCCAAGTCGGCGAAACCGGTCGCACCGGCCCAGACACGCTTTCCCTGCACGGAAACCGCGGCCGACAGCGCAGGTGCTTCAAGTTTCCGGCGCGCATCATGCAAACGCTGCGCGGCGGACACAGCAAGCTCGCGCCAGTCGGGATCGCTGTACGCCGCGTCGGCTGCATCGACCACGAAGGCTGCATCGGCGGGCAGCGACTGCCATCCGATGTTCCACACCAAGACCGGTTCAAAAAGGCGATAGCTCAGCCAGACAACGCCGAGCAGCAGCGTCACGATCAGTAGCCGCCTGAGGATCCGGCGCGGCGGCGGCGATGCGTGGGCATTGCGCATGGAAAGTCCTTTATTGAGTTGGAGTGAAAAGCGGGGTGAACCCTGGCGCACTGAAGGTCAGCCTCGGTCGGCGCACTGAGAGCTGCGCTTTGACTCTGAGATTTCACCCCTGAAGACCCGCGCCGAGCAATTCCGAAGGATCCTCCATAGTCACCACCGGGTTGTTTCGTCCGAATCGGGTCGCCAGCGCGTGGACCGAACGGTATCGACTTCGCGGGCAGCTTCCCATGGGCCATCGCCGCGGCACCTGTGGCATTCGTCATGACCTTGCCGGCGCGCGTTCACTGTGGCGGGGCGTTGCGCCCGCCAATGCGCGCGGCCAATCGGCGACGGAGGTGGTCGATTGGGCTCATTGGCCTGCGTCCTGTTTTCAGCTCCGTCCCATATCCAGTTTCGACGACCGCGCGCGGCAACCCGGGGACTCAGGCCAGCAATGCCGGCACCACGATGGCAGCGAACAGCAACCATTGCGGCAGATATCGCGGCGTCAAGCGAAAGCACAAGGCGTAGGCGAGATTGAGGGCGCCGAACAGCGCTGCTGCCAGCGTTGCCGCGACGCCGAGCGAGCGCCAGGCCGGATCCCAGGCCGCCAGCGCGAGCCCGGTAGCGATCAGGGCCAGGGCGATGCTGACCAGGTGCCAACAGTAATAGTGCGAGAGCACGACGATCCGCGGCAGCTCGCGGCTGGCGAGCAACGGTCGCACCAGCTCCCGGCCGCCGATGATCAGGTGAATGCCGCAGGTCAGGGCCGCGGCGACGGCCGCTACGGCGTAGGCGCTGTTCATGTCGACCTCCATTACATACAGGTGTGTATGGTATTCCGGGATCCGGTAACATACAAGTCTGTATGGAAAGAATCAGGAGTGAGCCATGGCCCGTCGGCCGAGCATCGACTGGCTTGATTTCGCGCTGCGGATCCTGGCCGAGCATGGGCCGGCGGCCTTGGTTCCGGAGGCGCTCGCCAGCCGCGCCGGGTTGACCCGCGGCGCCTTCTATCACCGCTTTGCCAGCGTCGATGCCTTTCATGTTGAATTGCTTGAGCGCTGGCGGCAGCTCAATACCGATGCGGTCATCGAAGCGTCGAACAGCACGGCCGGTGGCAAGGGTCGGCAACAGGCGCTGTCGAATGCCGCCGCTGCGATCGATCACGCGC
>CAZFUH010000264.1:0-5979 GCA_964522235.1 uncultured Rhodanobacteraceae bacterium | reverse complement strand
CCGAGAAAATCCAGGCAGGCGTCCTCCAGGCGTTCCATGTCCCGGGCGTTGATCACGCTGCGCCGGTGCTGCGCCATCTGGCGCAGCGAATGGATGCGTTCACGCAGACGCTCGTAGATGCGCCAGCGCGGGTCGTTCGGGGTACAACGCTTGTCGATCTCTTCGCGCAGGTGTTCGATCGCGGTGTCGCGCCGGGCCTGGCGATGGCGACGATCGACCCGATCGCGGAAGGTCGGCGAGGCCGGGATGAACATCGATGCGATTGCCTCTCCGGCACCGAACGCGAGCACCGGCAGGATGAAGCCGGCCAGACCCAGCGGCAGGGCCAGCAGTCCACCGACGGCCAGGGCGCCCATGCCGAGATGGATGTTCAGCGGGCTGCTCAGCATCTCCCACAGATAGGAGGGGCGCTCGTCGGGATCGGCCGGCTGCCAGTCCATGTCCGTGCTCCGACGCCGGCCCGGGGTCAGATCGACACGGCCAGGGTGCCGCGGCCGGCACTCTTGCTGTGCAGCTGATCGAGGATCCGCTCTTCCATGCGCACCGCCTCGGTCGAGCGTTGCCAGTGCTGCGAGCGCGGCCGTGGCTCGAGGATCGGAAAGTCGTCGGCAATCTGCGCCGGCTGGGTCGACATCACGACGACGCGGTCGCCGAGCATCAGCGCCTCGGTGACGTCGTGGGTGACGAACACGATCAGACACGGCGACTGCCGGTACAGATTGTCCAGCAAAACCTGCATCTCGCCGCGGGTCTGGGCATCGAGCGCCCCGAACGGCTCGTCCATGAGCAGGATGCGCGGCTTCAGGACCAGGGCGCGAGCCAGGGCGACACGCTGATTCTGCCCGCCGGACAGTTGCGCCGGTTGGTGTTTGTGGTGGCCGCCGAGTCCGACCGCGTCGAGCATGTCCCGGACCCGCTGCTCAGCCTCGGCGCGCGGCACCTTGTCGCGCCAGCGGCGCAGCCGGAACGGGAACATGACATTGTCCCAGACCGAAAGATCGGGCCGGTTCGCGTAGTGCTGAAAGACCATGACGGCATCATCATGCGGGCCGTGGCAGGGCTGGCCGTCGATCAGGACGTCGCCGGAGCTGGGCGTGACAACGCCGATCGGGCGTACGCCGCCCATCATCCGGAGCAAGGTCGACTTGCCGCAGCCCGACGGTCCGAGCAGGGTGATGATTTCCGGACGCTCGAACTTCAGGTTGACGCCGTCGATGACGCGCAGAATGCCGCCGCCGTTGACCGGATACTCCTGGACGATGTTGCGCAGCTCGATACTGACCGTCACGACTTGGTCTCCCACGGATACATGCGGGCCTTGGCATAGCGCATGAGCTGATAGCTGAGCAGGGCGATCGCGATGATCACAATGATGCCGGCGAAGACCTGGTCCATGGCCGAGAACCGGCGTGCGTTCTGGATCAGCTGGCCCAGGCCCTCACGCGCGTTCACGTACTCGGCGACGGTGATATAGGTCCACATCACCGAGACGCCGACGATCACCGCGTCGGCGATGCGCGGCATCGCCATCGGCAGTACCGAATAGCGCACTGCCTCCCATGGAGTGGCGCCGAGATCTCGCGCGCCGATCCAGTACGCCTGCGGTACCGCCCGTACGGCGTCGCGCACCATCGGCACCAGAAAGACCACGGCGCCGAGAAACAGGAACAGGATCTTCATCCACTCGCCGATGCCGAACCACATCACCATGATCGGCAGCAGGGCGACGATCGGCGCCGAACGGAACGGATCGATCAGCGGCGACAGGGCGGCATTGACCCGGGTCGAGGCACCCATCAGGACACCGATCGGAATACCGATCGCGACCACCAGGGCGCCGGCAGCGAGCACGCGTCCGACCGACCACAGGGTCGCCGTGAGCAGCAGCGAACGCTGGTTGTCGCCGTCCCAGGTCAGATAGGCCATCGCCCTGGCGACCGACCACGGCGCCGGCAACTTGTTCGGGCTGACCAGGCCGAGGCCGGTGATCAGGCTCCACAAGGCCAGGACGGCCAGCACGGCGCCGATGCCGAGCCAGCGTCGTTGCCTCCGCGGCAGCGGTGCGTACGGATTCCAGAGCGCCATATCGCCGCTGAGTCCGTCAGCGCGTCAACACGGCGACACGGGTGCTGCGGTTCGTCGCCCGACACTCGTCCAAGGTCAGATCCTCGCTGCCCGGATTGGCCTCATTGCACAGCGGCTTGTCCGGGCCATTGCCGACGACGCGGAAGCGGGCGCGATCGAACTCCCACTGCTGCACCAGGTAGTTCACCACTGCCTGTGCGCGCGCCTGCGACAAACGCATGTTCAGATCGCGGGCACCGGTCGAGTCGGTATTGCCGGAGACTTCGAAGTAGGCCGAGCCGTTGTTTTCGATGAACGGCACCATTTCCTCGTCGATCGTGCGCTGTGCGCGCCGGGTCAGTTCGGACGCGCCGACACTGAAGTTCACGGTCACCGGCTTGGTCACCGTCGCCTCACGCTGTGCCGCCTGATCGCGCTCACGCTCGGTGAACGTGAACTCCGGCTGCGCTGCGGCCTGCTGCGCGGCGCGGCTGTCGTCGAACAGCCGGCGCACGAAGCGGTAGTCAAATGAGTGCTGCGGATTGATCACCGGCGATCTCGGATCGGCGAGGGCACCGGCCGCGCGGTAGATGCCATCGAAACGGCGGTAGACGCGCTCATAGTGATTGGTGCCGCCGGCCATGCCGAGGATGCGGGCATTGTCCTCGAGATTGGTCCAGACGATGTTGTCGAACAGGCCGCGGACGAAGCCTCGGCCCTGGTCCTGAGCAAGCAGGGCGAAGAATTCCTTGGTCCGGACCAGGGCATCGACTGCTTCGTCGGGCGCCGCGCGCGCAGCATCGACACCCTCCAGCCAGCCGTTGACGAAGGACTGGAACACCCCCTGATTGTCCGGGTTGTCGAGATGACGTTGATCGCAGACGATGACGTCGTAGATCAGGTTGGTCGCGGTCCGGGTCGAGTACACGACACGGGCGCCGCGGACATTGTTCAGCGCCAGTGACAGATCCGGATCCCAAAGCGCCGCGGCGTCGACGCTACCCGATTCCAGCGCCGCCCGGACGCCGGCCGTGCCTTCCTCGGCATTGATATAGACGAAACGGACCGACTGCTTCGCGCGCGCCGACATGCTTGAGTTCTCGATCGCGTCGATGACCATGCCGTCGGACGGCGTGAACTGGAGCAGGGCGATGCTGCGACCGGCCAGATCCTCGACCCGACCGATCGCCGGATCGCGACTGATGATCGCGTCGGCGCCCTGGGTGTTGTCGACCACGACGATCGCCTTGCCGTCGAGGCCGGCATTGCGCAGGTTCGGGTGTTCCTGCGCCCAGAAATCCGAGGTCCGCCAGGCGCAATGGGCGGTGCCAGATTCGAAGATCGTGGTCAGGGTCGGTATGTCGTCCTGGATCACGAACTCGACCTGCAGGCCCTGCCGGTCGAACAGCGAGCCCGGCTGGGTAGTGAGCGACTTGCCATTGGCGACCAGGGCCGGGGCATAGCCGTGGAAGCTGACCAGGCTGACCTTGAGCGGATTGTCCGCGGAGCCGAGTGGACCGCTCGCCGCGCGGGAGCCGAACAGACCGCCGCGGCTGGCCGGCTGCGGTGCTGTACCGCTGTCCTGAGCGGTCGTGCTCGGTGCTGTCTCCTGGGAGCCGCTCTGGATCAGATCCTTGAGTCCCAGATGCCAGGCAGCGGCGGCGCTACCGCCGAGGATGGCGATGGTGAGCAGGCCTTTCGCGAGTGGGGTGAGCTTGGCCATGGCGTATCCTCCGATAGGGGCAATGAAGAGCGAAGTACTGATTAGCTTTCGGAATTCTGCATCTGGGGCCCGAAGATCTCGGCGATCCGGCGCAACTGCGTCATCTCGTGGTCGATCCGGGCCAGCTCGCGCGCACAAGCCTCCTTGCTGGCCCGCGCTGCGGCGCTGATCTCGGCCTGATCCTGGCTGGCGCGGGCGACCTCGCGTTCGAGCAGGCCTTCCAGGTCGGCGATCTGTTGCCGGATGCGCGCGACGGTGTCGTGCTGGCGCTGCTCGCGCGCCTCGGCGGCCGACTTGGCTTCGTGCAGCAGGGCGCGGGTCTGTTGTTCGACCTGGCTGCGATAGGTCTCCAGCACACGCAGCTTGCGTTCGGCATCGAGCAGGGAATCATCGACGGTCCAGGCGTCATCGGCGGCATCGAGTGCGACCACGGCGGTCTTGCGCGCCGCCGGCTCCAGGGCGCCAAGACCGTCCAGTACGCGCAGCAGGCGTTCGGCCGGAAACGGCGATGCCGGCAGCGCGTGCTCGCCATAGATGTCCGGAAACGGTCGCTGTTCGACCAGGGTTTCGGCGTCGGTCGGGTCGACAGCACCTTCCGTCGGCTGGCTGGCGGGGCTGGGCGAGGGCGAGTTCAGGTCGGGAGAATCCGCAGCGGGGTCGGTCGCGGCTTCGAATCCGATCCCGGACCCGGCCTCAGGCGATTGTGCCGCGTTGCCCATTTCCACCAGGCCGGCGCGTTCCAAAGCTTTCAGCAGACGTCTCACCGTCGTCTCTTCCTCGCGTGGCGGCTCGGGATCGAACCGAGCCGGGATTGTAGCTGGTAACGCGAAAAGACCGGGCAGTCGAACAGGCGCGCCTGGCGGCGATCGTCGCGAGCGCTGACGGCAACCGGAAGCAGGCCTGTTGCCAATCTTTGCCAGCGGCCGGCTTAATCAGTACAATTCTGGTCCAGAATTGATTCGAGTCAGATCGCGTCATGCTCCGCGTCAGCAAACTCAGCGACTATGCCACCGTCCTGCTCGGTCATCTGGCCGAGGACGCCAGCCGTGTCCGACCGGCCGCCGAGTTGGCCGAACTGTCCCGGCTGGAGCTGCCGACCGCCAGCAAGGTGCTGAAACTGCTGGCTTCCGCCGGTCTCGTGGTCTCCTATCGAGGGGTCGCCGGGGGCTACCGGCTGGCGCGGCCGGCACAACAGATTTCGATCGCCGAGATTGTCGAGGCCATCGATGGACCGATCGGCATGACCGAATGCAGCCTGCACGAGGGCTTGTGCAGTCACGAGGATCACTGCGGCGTGCGTGCGCCGTGGCAGCGGATTTCGCGCGTGGTCGTGGCGGCGCTGCGCGAGGTCAGCCTGGCACAGATGATCGGCGTCGATCCAGCAGCCTCACCGCGACCGCCGGGCGATCGAATCGCCGTCCAGATTCAGGCCTAGCCAACCTGTGAAGCCCGTACCGGTCAGGGTGAGGGCATCTGAGCAAAGCCAGCCACCGCCAGCTTGAGTACCGAATGTCATGGTCACCACCCCCGAACAGATCAGCGAGCGACTCGGCCAACGCTACAAGGCCGGTTTCGTCACCGACATCGAGTCCGACACGGTTCCGCCCGGCTTGGGCGAGGACGTCGTGCGCCTGATCTCGGCGAAGAAGAACGAGCCGGAATGGTTGACCGAATGGCGCCTGACCGCCTACCGGCATTGGTTGACGATGGCGATGCCCGACTGGGCCAAGCTCCGGATTGCGCCGATCGACTTTCAGGCGATCAGCTACTACGCGTCGCCAAACCTGAAAAACCGGCCGAAGTCGCTCGACGAAGTCGATCCCAAGCTGCTGGAGACCTTCGACAAGCTCGGCGTGCCGTTGCATGAGCGTGCGCGTCTGGCCGGTGTCGCGGTCGATGCGGTGTTCGATTCGGTCTCGGTCGGCACCACGTTCAAGAAGGAGCTGGCCGCAGCCGGGGTGATCTTCTGCTCGTTCTCCGAGGCGGTACAGGAGCACCCGGATCTGGTTCGCCAGTATCTGGGCACGGTCGTACCGCATACCGACAACTTCTTCGCGGCGCTGAATTCGGCGGTGTTCACCGATGGCAGTTTCGTGTTCATTCCCAAGGGCGTGCGCTGCCCGATGGAGCTGAGCACCTACTTCCGCATCAACGCCCGCGACACCGGCCAGTTCGAGCGCACCTTGATCATC
>CAZFUH010000263.1:0-6024 GCA_964522235.1 uncultured Rhodanobacteraceae bacterium | reverse complement strand
CCGCGCAGGTTGACCAGGGCACGGTGCGAGTGTCGATCGCGGCGAGCGGCAAGCTCAGCGCCTTGTCCACGGTCGAGGTCGGCTCGCAGGTGTCCGGCCAGCTGCTGTCGGTCGAGGTCGATTTCAACGACCGCGTCGAGGCCGGTCAGGCGATCGCGCGCATCGATCCGGCCAATTTCCAGTCCCGTGTCGATCAGGTCCAGGCCGAGCTGAGCAGCGCCCTGGCGAGCCTGGAGTCGGCGCGCGCAAACCACGGCGAGGCACAGGCGGCGCAGCGCAATGCCGAGGCGAACTTCGCGCGTGCCGAATCGGTCTGGCAGCGCGGACTGATCTCGCGTGCCGACTACGACGCAACCGTGGCGACACGCGAGCAGGCGCAGGCACGGGTCGCCTCGGTGGCGGCGTCAATCCGGGTTGCCCAGGCGCAGGTCGAACAGCGCCAGGCGGCGCTCGCCAACGCGCGCCTGGACCTGGACTACACGGTGATCCGCTCGCCGGTCGACGGCGTGATCCTGCTGCGAACGGTCGAACCCGGGCAGACGGTTGCCGCGAGCTTCCAGACACCGGTACTGTTCAGCATTGCCGAAGACCTGGGCAAGATGCAGCTGGAACTGACGGTCGACGAATCCGATGTCGGCCAGATTCGTGAAGGCCAACAGGTGCGCTTCAGCGTCGACGCGTTCCCGGGCCGGGACTTCAGCGGCCGGGTGCGGCAGGTGCGGCTGGCCGCGACCGAGACCTCGACCGTGGTCACCTATCCGGTCATCGTCGACGTCGAAAATGCTGACGGCAGCCTGTTGCCGGGCATGACCGCGAATACCGAGGTGCTGGTCAGCGAACGCGCCGATGTCGTACGCCTGCCCAACGCCGCATTGCGCTTCCGGCCGCCCGGTGAGCAGACGGCGGCAACGATCGCCACCGAAGCTGGCCCACCGTCGCCGGAAGCGATCGCGCGCATGCGCGAACAGTCGCAGCGGCAGACCCGTGAGCTCGCCGATCGCGTCGGGCTCGACGACGGCCAGCGTCAACGCATGAACGAGGCGTTGGCGAACATGCGCCAGCAGATGATGGCCCGGATTCGCGCCGACGGCGGCGGCGGTGTGGCGGCGATGTCCGACGATGCCCGACGACGACGTGCTGCCGTAGCGATGGCCGCTGCCTTGCAACCCCTGCGCGCCGAACTCGACCCCGACCAACGCGCACGACTGGATGCCGAACTGACGCTGATGGCGGCCAGCCGGCAAGCCCAGGTCTGGGTGCTGCGCGACGGGCGCGCCAGCGAAGTGCCGGTGCGGCTGGGCCTGTCCGACGCCAGCCACAGCGAGCTGCTGTCCGGCCTGGAGCCGGGCGACGAAGTCATCGTCGGCATCGAGCGCAGCGGCTGATGGACGCCGGAGCCAGCCCGGTGCAGGCCGACGTGCCGGTGGTGCGGATCGAGCATCTCAGCAAGGTGTACAACCCCGGCACGCCGGGCGAGGTGCATGCGCTGCGCGATGTCAGCTTCCAGATCCACGGCGGCGAGTTCCTTGCGATCATGGGACCGTCCGGTTCCGGCAAGTCGACGCTGATGAACATGATCGGCTGCCTCGATACACCGAGTTCGGGCCGCTATCTGTGCGACGGCGTCGATGTCGCCAGCCTCGATGCCGAGCAGCGCGCGCAACTTCGGCTGTCGAAGATCGGCTTCGTGTTTCAGGGCTTCCATCTGTTGCCGCGCATGAGCGCACTGGAAAACGTCATGCTGCCATTGATCTATGCCGGCGTGACCCGCGGCGAACGCGTCGCGATCGCGCAGCAGGCGCTGGCCGACGTCGGCCTGGCCGATCGCGGTCATCACCGGCCGAGCGAACTGTCGGGGGGCCAGCAGCAACGGGTCGCGATCGCGCGGGCATTGATCAATGCACCGCCGATCCTGCTCGCCGACGAGCCGACCGGCGCCCTGGACAGCCGCACCGGCGAAGAGATCCTGGCCTTGTTCCAGCGCCTGCGCGACGCCGGCCATACCGTGATCCTGATCAGTCACGATGCCCAGGTTGCCGAACACGCCGATCGCATCATCCACATTCGCGACGGCGAACTGCACGAAGACGCGGGAGTGCCGGAGCATGCGTAACACCGACATCATCGGCATGGCCGTGTTCGCGCTGCGCGGCAACTGGCTACGCAGCATCCTCACCGCGCTCGGCGTGATCATCGGCATTGCCGCGGTCATCGTCATGGTCTCGGTCGGCCAGGGCACCCAGGCCCAGCTCGACGAAATCATGAACCGGCTCGGTTCGAACCGTCTGGAAGTGTTTCCCGGCGGCGGCCGCGGCGGTGGCGTGCGGATGGCGGCCGGCAGCCTGGCATCGTTGACCACCGGCGACATGGAGGCGGTGCGCGACGAGATTCCCGAGGTCCAGTACGTCGCCGCAAATGTTCGGGGCGGCGGCCAGGTGGTGTTCGCCGAACGCAACTGGTCGACCAGTTGGCAGGGCGTCAGCCCGGACTTTCTCGTCGTCAACGACTGGACCTTGGCACTGGGGCAGGACTTCCAGCCACGCGACTACACGACCGCCGGCAAGGTCGTCATCCTCGGCGAGACCGTGCGCCGCGAGCTGTTCGGCGACGGCGACGCGATCGGCGCGACGATCCGTGTCGCCCAGGTGCCGATGACCGTGGTCGGCGTGCTCGAAAGCAAGGGCCAGACCGGCTGGGGCAGCGATGCCGACGACGTCGTGATGATGCCGCTGGACACCGCACGCCGGCGCGTGCTTGGCCCGACCATGGCGGCTGCCGCGAATCCAGCCGCCGGCACGCGCGCCAGTCTGCTGCCGATGGACCGGGTCAACCAGATCACGGTGACCGTCGCCAATGCCGGCGATCTGGACTACGTGCAGGAGGAGATCACGACCTTGCTGCGCCAGCGTCATCGTATCCAGCCGGGTGCCGAAGACGATTTCACCGTCCGCAACCTGTCACAAATGGTTGCCACCCGGACCCAGACCACGCGCCTGATGTCGCTGTTGCTCGGGGCGGTCGCCTCGATCTCACTTCTGGTCGGCGGCATCGGCATCATGAACATCATGCTGGTCTCGGTAACCGAGCGGATCAAGGAGATCGGTCTGCGCATGGCCGTCGGCGGCGGTCCGCGCTCGGTGCGCCGGCAGTTTCTCGCCGAAGCGATGATCATCTCGCTCGGCGGCGGCCTGATCGGCATCGTCATCGGCATCGCCGGTGCCTGGGCGACCGCCAGTTTCACCGATCTGCCGGTGGTGCTGAACCACAATGTAATCCTGCTTGCGACCGCGTTTTCGGTTGCGACCGGCCTGTTCTTCGGCTACTACCCGGCGCGCAAGGCGGCAATGCTCGATCCGATCGAGGCCTTGCGCCAATAGCGGAAAGAGCAACGAGCGGTCGTGGTTGACGATCGCCGTTGCCGACCATGACGACGCGCGTTTGCACGGCGACGGTTGGCGACGGAGCGGCGCTTTTCCGTCATAGTGCGCGGCTCGACCGGAGCAGAGCATGGAACCCCGTCCCGATCTGACCAGCCAACCCGGGCAGAAGCTTTGGATCTGGTTCCTGTGGCTGGCCGGGTTCTACACGGTCTGGCTCGTGCTCATCGCCTCCGGCGATCACTGGGCCAGCCTGGCCGAGCACTGGGGGATCGCGACCGCGATGGGACTGGGTTCCTACGTTGCCGGGTCGACGCCGATGGGCGGTGGCACGGTCGGCTTTCCGATCCTGGTCCTGCTGTTCGAGCAGCCCGCCCAGCTCGGGCGCGACTTCAGCTTCGCCGTGCAGAGCATCGGCATGGTCAGCGCCTCGATCTTCATTCTCAGCCGACGGCAACCGATCGAGTGGGCATTTCTCGCGCCGGCGATGGCCGGCTCCCTGATCGGCACGCCGCTGGGCATTTTGTTCGTCGCCCCGCATGTGCCGGCGCTGGCGATCAAGATCACCTTCGCCGTGGTCTGGGCCAGCTTCGGAGTCCTGCACTTCTATCGCACGCGCGAGTTCGCCAAAGCTCAAGGGCTGGCCGAGCCAATGCCGCGTTTCGACCGGTATGTCGGCTTCGCACTCGGCTTCAGCGCCGGCCTGACCGTGACTTCGATCACCGGCGTCGGTATCGACATGCTGCTATACGCGACCCTGGTGCTGCTGCGCCGAGCCGATCTGAAGATTGCGATTCCGACCTCGGTGATCATCATGGGTTTCACATCGCTGATCGGCATCGCCTTCAAGAGCGCATTCACCGGCGTGCAACCGGGCGTGTTCGAGAACTGGCTGGCGGCGGCGCCGGTGGTCGCGCTGGGCGCGCCCTTGGGAGTGTTCATCGTCGCCAAGATCGGGCGAGTACTGACGCTGTACTTCGTCGCCGTGCTCTGTGTCGGCCAGTTCATCTGGACCGTTCACAACGAGTGGGCGAGTCTTGGGATCCTCGGGCTGAGCCTGGCCCTGGCCGGCGTGGTCGCCTTCAACATCGTCTTCGAACTGCTGTACCGATGGGGCTATCGCCTGCGGCTGCACTACGGCCGCGAGCCGATTCTGCCCGATCCGCCGCACGAGCCCGATATCGATGTCGCTATCGAACACAAATCTCAGCCGGCGTGAGAATCCGGGGCTAGCCCCAATACCGTTCGATTTGCTGTTTGCTGTCCATCCTCCGATCGACCTGTCACAGCCGAACTGTTCGGCACCCCGTCGCCGGCACCGAGGCAGGTTGTTGCGGCCAGGATGGCCGCGCTCTTGGGACCCCGTGCGGCGCGGCGAAGGCCGGACGGAATCGCTGCGCCGCCAGGCGCAGTGGCGGTCATGGATGACCGCCACCGGAGCGTCGGCGCATGGATGCGCCGTCGCGTAGGCCCGGCCGGCCGTAGCGAACCCGAAGGGCAGGATGCCCGTAGGGCGCGCTGCCCGGGGTGTCTTTTCTTTTGGTTACTTTTCTTTGGACAAGCAAAGAAAAGTAACTCGGGCCGCCCGGAGCGCGGGTCGAAACGATTGAACTCAAGGAAGCGAAGCGTGCCGCTGCACACAGTCATGAGCGCATCGTGAGAATTGATAAACGAACGAATCTGGGGCTAGCTCGGTGTAACCGGGCAAGCCGGCGCCGCGCTGGCCGCTGCCGGCATGGTGTCGACCAGGAAGTCGATGAACGCTCGCACCGCCGGCAGCAGCCCGCGTCGGTGCGGAAAGACGGCATGGAAGATGCCCTGGGGCAGGCGCCATTGCGGCAGCACCCGGACCAGGACGCCGGCGGCCAGCGCGTCGCGGACAATGCTCTCCGGCAGCAAGGCGATGCCATGGCCGGCGACCGCCGCCGAGTGCACGATCGGGAAATTGTGGCTGCGCAACCGCGGACTGTGTTCGACGGTCCGGGTCTCGCCGTCGACACCGATCAGGCTCCACGATTGCCGTTCGCGCTCAGTCTGAAAGCTCAACGTGGCATGGCCAGCCAGATCGTCGGGTGCGCTCGGCACACCGGCCCGTTCAAGATAACCGGGACTGGCCACCAGAAGTTCGTCCAGCTGCGCGAACTCACGCATCACCAGACCGTCCTCGCCGCTGGGACGGGTCCGAACGCGCAGCGCGGCGTCGAATCCCTCGGCGAGCAGATCGACTCGACGATTGTCGACCTGAAGGTCGACCGCCACTTTCGGATAGCGCAGGAGAAAATCCGGCAGCACCGGCGCCAGCATGCTGCTGGCAACCGAGATTGGACAGGCGACGCGAACGATGCCGCGCGGCTCGGCAATGGCGGCGGCGGCTGCTTCGACCGCCGCTTCGGCCTGCGCCAGCATCGCTCGGGCATGGTCATAGACCTCGCGGCCGACCTCGGTGACGACGAAGCGTCGGGTCGATCGTTGCAACAGGCGCACACCAAGCCGGGCTTCCAGGGCGTCGACATGGCGCGAGAGCCGGGACTTGGGAATGTCCAGCGCACGGCCGGCGGCGGCATAGCCGCCGTGTTCGACGACACCGGCGTAGTAGCGCAAGTCATCGAGGGAAATGGGCAGGTTCATGGCGTGGCCTTGAGGCGGG
>CAZFUH010000262.1:0-6028 GCA_964522235.1 uncultured Rhodanobacteraceae bacterium | reverse complement strand
GCTGCTGCCAGTCATGGCGGCGAGATTCCCTACGATCTGTATGGAGAGGAGCTGCGCAAGTCCATGCACGGTCACGATCGCGATGTCCTGGTCGATTGGGAGCCGCGCCTGCGCGAGCGACTGCAGGAGCTGCGCGACGGCGGGGCGGATACTGAAACCGAAGCCGGCATCGCCGTCATCCATCGCCTGCTCGATGTGCCGAGACTGGCGATCGCCAGCGAAGCGGACCTGCACGGTCCCTGCCGGGTACGCAGCATTCAGGTCGACTCGTTGTCGGTCTACGTCTACCCGTTCTTCGACTGCTCGCTCACGGTGAACGGCGAGGAGGTGGCATTCAATAAGCCGACCGGCTCGCAGCGGCGCCTCGGCAGGCTCGGACGGGAAACCCCCGACCGGATGCTGTTCGTCGGCGGCTCCTACGATCAGGACGAACTCGCGCGCGGCTACAGCGATGCCGACGCCATGCCGGAGGACGTCGAGCGGGATTCCGTGGGCTACCTGTTCAAGATCGATCCCGGCCACTACGTTCTCGTCTTCGCCGCCAAGGGCGATCGTCATGAACTCTACGAGGTCCGGGCATCGCGGCAGCAGTGACGTCCGGAACCGCCACCTTCCCAAGGCGGTGGCGCGAGGCCCGTTCCGGCATGACCTGCCCAGCGGGAGGCGGAGTCGGCCCAGCCGACCCCGACGCAAGACCGGCCTGAACAAGTTCGCCGGAGCGCAACCTCGGTGAGCACCCTGGTCCATGCGGATCCGTCTTCGCCTCATCCAACTAATTGATACAAAAGACATGCCGGGTCGGCGTCAGGGTTGTCGGCGGGTCTCCGCCGATGCCTTGGAAGGGCTTTCGGGCAGGCCGGAAACGCGGCCGGCCAGAACTTCAGGGCAGGCTTACGAAGCCCTTGCAACACCCTTATTTGATTATGGTTTCCGGTGCAGTACACTGCACCGGTCACTAGGGGGATCCACCGATGTTCAAGCGCCTGCTGGTGCCGTTGGTCGCAATCCTGACGTTCGTCGTCGTGCACGCTGCCGATAGTGTGCTGCGCTCGGATCATCCGGATCACTATGTCGTCCAGCGCGGCGACACGCTGTGGGATATCGCCGCCCGCTTCCTGCGTGCGCCGTGGCTGTGGCCGGAAATCTGGCAGGCCAATCCGCAGGTGGCCAATCCGCACCTCATTTATCCCGGCGACATATTGAATCTGAGCTACCTGGGCGGTCGGCCGCAACTGAGCGCCGATGGCCCGCAGATTCGCGAGTCCGACGAGGAGGCGATCCCGGCGCTGCCGCTGTCGGAAATCGAGCCGTTCCTGAAGCGTATGCGCGTGCTCGAGGGCGATGCCTGGAAGGGACTTCCCTATGTTGCAGGCGTCGAGGAAAACCGGCTGCTGGCAACCGAAGCGTCCTACATCTACGTCCGCGGACTGCGCGCTCAGCCTGGTGATCGCGTTGCAGTCGTTCGACCGACCATGAGCTACCGCGAGCAGCGCCGGCGCAGCGGTTGGCGCCGCAGTCAGACGGGTGAGGAATATGTACGGGCGCAGCCGTGGCATGCCGCCGACAGTATTCATGCCGGCGAAGGCACTCGTCGTCCCGAGGAACTGCTCGGATACGAAGTCATGGAGGTCGCCCATGCCCAGGTGATTCGTGGCAGCGACCCGATGACCCTGCTGGTCGACGATGGTCGGCACGAAGTCAAGCCCGGCGACCTGATCCTGCCGGTCGATGTCGCTCCATTCGATCTCTATTTCTACCCGCATGCCTCCGATTCGATTCCCGAGAACCTGGAAGTGATGGCCGTGACCGAAGCACTGGCTGGTGTCGGCAAGTACCAGGTCGTCGCGCTCAATCGCGGCGCTCGCGACGGCATCGCCAACGGCCAGACCTATAGCGTGTTCCGTCCCGGCGAGCACATTCGCGATCGCGTCCGCTACCCGGAGAGCAATCCGATCCGAGACGCGTTCCGGGACGATTCGCATGTCCAGCTGCCCGAGGAGTTCGCCGGCCACGTCATGGTGTTCCGTGTCTTCAATCGCATGAGCTATGCCCTGGTTATGGAAGCTCAGACGGAAATCAAGCCGCGCGATCGACTGCGTCCGCCGTACACGCTGTAGCAAGCGCTGGGCGGAGTGGCAGACGCGGCGACTGCAGAAGCCGAACGCCAGGCCTGGTTGCGCCTGCTGCGCGCGCCGGGCCTGGGTGCGCAGTCGCTGCGCGAACTGTTCGATCGCTTCGCCAGTGCCCAGACCGCAGTCGCCGAGGCCAGTCGGCATGGGACGTCGCTAGGGCTGCCGCAAGCTGCGCGTGACTGGCTCGCGTCGCCTGATCCGGCCGTGCTGCGTGCCGATCAGGATTGGCTTTCCCGCCCCGAGCACCACCTGTTGACCTGGCTCGATGCCGACTATCCGGCAATGCTGCGGGAGTCGCCCCGGCCGCCGATGGCGCTGTTCGTGCGTGGTGATCCTGGCCTGCTCTGGCAGCCGCAGATCGCAATCGTCGGAAGTCGCAATCCGACCGCCGACGGCAGCGCGCATGCGCGCGACTTTGCATCCACCCTCTCCCGATCGGGATTGGCCGTCACCAGTGGTCTGGCCGGTGGCATCGACAGTCAGGCCCACGCCGGCGCGCTCGCGGCCGATGGCATCACGATCGCAGTTGTCGGCACCGGTGTCGATGTCGTCTATCCGGCCGGCAACGCCGCGCTCGCCGCGCGCATCGCCGAGCGCGGTGCCATCGTTTCCGAGTTTCCGCCCGGCACCGCGGCCCGCGCCCAGCACTTTCCCCAGCGCAACCGGATCATTGCCGGTCTCAGCCTGGGCACCTTCGTCGTCGAGGCGGCGTTGCGCTCGGGGTCGTTGATCACCGCCCGGCTGGCCGGTGAGGCCGGGCGCGAGGTGTTTGCGCTTCCGGGTTCGGTCCACAACCCGATGGCACGCGGTTGTCACCGCCTGATCCGCGACGGCGCCCGCCTGGTCGAGACAGCGGGCGAAATCATCCAGGAGCTGAGGCCTCTGGCGCAGCGGCTGGGCGAGCGCCTGCGCGCAACCCTGGCGCTCGCCGAAGTCCCGGATGCCGACCAGCCACCCGGTACGATGGCACCTGGCAGCGAACGTCTGGCCGATCCGGACTACCGCAGGTTGTGGGATGCGCTCGGCTACGATCCGGCACCGGTCGACGTCCTGGTCCGACGCAGCGGATTGACCGCCTCGGCAATTTCCTCCATGCTGCTGCTCATGGAGCTGGACGGCTTCATCACCGTCGGCGCCAATGGTCGCTACGGCCGTGCCGTCAGGAAGGCGGAATGAAAGAAAACATACTGGACGTACTGCTCTACCTCTTCGAAAATTTCGTCTACGACGACCCGGACAGTCTCAACGACCGGGACTCCCTGCAAGCGAACCTGCTTGAGGCGGGCTTCTCTCCTTCGGAAATCAGCAAGGCCTTCGACTGGCTCGACGTGCTGGCGCGCGAGCGGCCGCAGCTGACGCTTCGAGAGCCGCCTGCCGGCAGTTCGGCGCCGGTGCGTGTGCATGCAGCCGAGGAGATCGCCAAGCTCGACGCCGAGTGTCGGGGCTTTCTGATGTTTCTTGAGCACAGCGGCGTGATCGATGCCGAACGGCGAGAGCTGGTGCTGGACCGGATCATGGCCCTGGATGCCGACGAGGTCGATCTCGACGACCTGAAATGGATCGTGCTGATGGTGCTGTTCAGCCAGCCCGGCCAGGAAGCCGCATGCGCATTTCTGGAGATCGATCTGCTGGAAAGCGAAGGCGAAGCGCTGAACTGAGTCCCGGCGTCTCGGAGGCTGAGAGTAAATCGAACGCCGTCGCGAGACCGTCGCCGGGCGTTCCCGGCAAGGCGTCCTGCGTGAAATCCAAGGCGTTTGCTGAAGCAAACAACGCCGGATTTCGCGTAGGACAACGCCGCCGGGGGCGTTCGGCGGCGGTCGCAGTAGGTGGGCGATTTCCTCTCAGCCTCTCAGTCCGGCTGGCGCTCAGCGCGGATGCGCGCCGGTCCCTGAATCAAGGTGGCTGCCTCGACCGGACCTTCTTCGGGCTCGAACTGGAAGCGGGCGTCGACTTCGCGCACGAACAACTGGTTCGACGTCTGCGCTTTCAATTCGAATGCCGGCTGACCGGGCACCTGGATGCGCAACACTCCGTCGTCGTCAATAAATACCTTGAACGACAATTGTTCCGCCACATACTGGCCAAGCAGGCGCTGCTGCGCTTGCGCCGACAGTTCGATCGCGACCGGCGCGGCGTCAACCGCCTCGTCGCTGAGCGGCCAACGTTCGCCGTCGCCGTCGCCGTCGGCAAAGAACACCATCGCCACCGGCTTGCCGTCCTCGTCGCGTTCGATTCGCAACAAGCTCAGCGAGTCACGGAACAGGAAACGATCATTGCCGATCGGCACCAGATCGAACGGTCTGCCGCCGCTGCGCTGCGAGGTCAGCACGCCATTGTGCACCCGCAATGTCCGGGCATTGTCGGCATCCAGACGATAGACGCCTTCCAATGCCTTCAAGGCCTCGGGCGCGATCGCGACCGGTTCCAGATCCGGGTACGGATCGTTCAGCGCCAACGCCGCGAGCCGCCGCGCCAGGGTGCCGACCGCCTGGCCGCCATCGCCGTCGGCATTGCGCAAGACCACGACGGTGATGGCTTGCTCTGGCAGGTACAGCAGCATCGACAGGAAACCGAAGATGCCGCCGCCGTGCTCGTAGACGGGATGCCCGCGCACGGTACCAACCTGGATTCCGTAACCGTAGCGGTTCGGCGTCTCCGCAGCCTTGCCTTCGGGCGTGATCATGCGCCGGTAGCTGTCTTCGCTCAGCAGCTTGCCGCCGTGCAGGGCCAGGTTCCAGCGCAGCAGGTCGTCGACGGTTGACACCAGGGCGCCGGCCGCATGCGGCTGGGTCATGCTCAACGGTGGCGCGGTTTGCACCGCGCCACCGCCGGCCCTGTAGCCGTAGGCGTGACCGGGAATCAGGTCGCGGGTTGCGCCACTGGCGGTCCGGGTCAGCGCCAGCGGCTGAAACTGCTGCCGCTGCAACCAGCGCGCCCATGGCATCTTCGCGACCTGCTCGATCACGGCACCGACCAGCACATAGCCGGAATTGTTGTAGTTCCAGCCGGCGCCGGGCGCGAACTCGGCCGCTTCGTTCTCAAACACCCGGATCAACGCGCTGGTATCGAGATCGCTGCGGATCGCCTGGTCCATGTGCCCGGGCATGTTCGTGTAGCTGCGAATGCCCGAGGTGTGATTCAGAAGTTGCGCGACCGTGATCGCGGTGCCGTTGGGGAACTCGGGCAGGAACTTCGACAGCGGGTCATCGAGCGCCAGCTTGCCCTGGTCGATCAGCTGCAGCAGGCCGGCGGCGGCGAACTGCTTGGTCACCGAGCCGATCCGAAACACGTGATCCGGACTCAGCGGTACGCCGAGTTCGATACTGGCCATGCCGCGCGCGTCGCGATACAGCACGTCGTCGCCGCGGGCGACCAGGACCGCGAGGCCGGGACCGGCAGGGTCCGGCACCGCTTGTTCGAGCAGCCGCGCGGCCTGGTGCTCCAGATCGGTCGCAACGGCGCTGCCGGCGAGCATGCCGGCCAGCAGGCCAGCGCAGGCGATAATTCGACGGACGTTCAAGCGGCGGCTCCCAAGGTTGCGCTGGCAGTGGCGATTCAGTGCCTAGTCTGGTGAGCCGGCATACCGTCCGCATCTGCCGAAAGCCATGGTCGCGTCACCGGTCGCGTGCAACATTCCGGACCCGCGTCCGTATCGATGATGATGGTTACAGGCTGACGATCGACCGGAAGCCGCCGTAGACGAAGCGCTTGCAGTCGAACGGCATCGTCTCGGAAGGACACATCCCGGTCAGTCGCGGATCGTTCATGACCTGAGCATTGATGCGGTCGCGGTCGGCGCGCGACGCGAACACGATCCATGCAAACACCACGGTCTCGTCCGGCCCGATGCCCAGGTGCCTGGGAAACGGCACCATGCCTTCAACGTCCAGGTCGTC
>CAZFUH010000261.1:0-6049 GCA_964522235.1 uncultured Rhodanobacteraceae bacterium | reverse complement strand
CGCTCATGGCTCGACGTAGCGGTAGTGGCGATGGCTCTTGAACGAGGTGCCATCCCAGTAGACGCTGTACAGCGCTTTCTCGATCCGCTCCAGAACGAGCACGTCCCCCGCCGGCTGCGGCCGGAGTGTTTCGCCGATCCATCCGCCGGGCACCTCCGCCATGGTGGAAACGTACCAGGCCTCGACCATGGCGAAATAGTTGTCTTCCATGGCCGATCCCGGGACCGGTCCGGCAACACCAAGCACGTCCAGCCAAGTACCGGCGCGGCAGATCGCAACGCCACGCCCGCCATCCGAGTTCCGGTGCACATAGGCGGCATGGTCCAGTGCGCCGTCACCATCGAAATCGCCGACCAGCGTTGTTGGCCGGACCCAGCCGTCGATCACGTAGTCGGTACCCAGCCCGCAGCCACGCATGAGCTCCTCGTGCTCCGGCAGCTCGTCCGTGACCGCCTCGCGAGCCTGGGCAGAGTCCGCGCTGATCACCATGCCTGCGACAAGATAGATGAGTGCGGCGCCAACAGTGCCAGGCGCGACGATCATTGCAGCGAAGCGTCCGCCGCAAGCGCAGTGACGGGCCGGGGCTGAAGGTTCGACCACGCCTACTCCAGCGTGACGCGTGCCGAACCGCCGGGCGAAACGGTGACCGGGGTGCGCTGGCCCGCACCCCATTCGATGACATAGTCCCCGGCCGGCAACTCGATCATCTCGCCCGGACGTCCCTCTGTTGCGGTTCCGCCATTGGCATTGATGACCTTGAAGCGGGTGACCATCGCGCGAATCAGCGCCTCGCCCAGTTCCGCACGGTCGGCGGCGCTGAAATAGGCGCCCCTGCCCAGCGCCGCCCAGGCGCCGAACTCGGCCTGAAGGGCCGTGTCTTCGATGGCAAAACCGACAATATTCACAGTAATGTCCCAGCCACGGCTGCGCAGTGCCTCGATCGCGGCGGCGGCGTCGCCGTCGCAAGTCTCCTCACCGTCGGTCAGCACAAGCAGCAGCCGCTTGCCGGAAACATTCGCGAGGTCGCCGGCGACCAGTTCAATCGAGCGACCCAGCGGCGTGCGCGCCAGGTTCTTGGCCTCGATCGCGTTGATCTTCGCGCTCGCCGCCGCCGGGTCCAGTGCGGCCAGCGGAATCTCCAGATCGGTGCGGCAGGAGCCGGTCTCGCGATGTCCGAACACGCGCAGTGCGAATCCGGTACCGCGCGGGATGGTATCGGAGACCAGTCCGGCCAGCGTCTGGCGCGCGATTTCCACCCGCTGCTTGCCGCCAATGCGCTGCAGCATCGAGCCGGAGGCGTCGAAGATCACGGCAACGGCATCGTTCGGCCCGAGCGCAGCTCGGCGTTGCTCGACAAACAGCGTCCCCGATGGTTCCGCCGCCGGCAGTACCCGGATCGCTCGCCGCGCCATCTCGCGACCTTCTCGCGTGCGATAGACGAGATGGAAATCACCCGCGTGCGCCGGCGCGCGAATGTCGGTTGCCGGCTCGTTCGGCCGGATGTATCCGTAGGCCAGGCTCTTGTCCTGCAGGTCGACAACGCCGATCCAGTCACCGTGATTGCCGGCACCGCTCCAGGTTGCGACGAACGCCTCCAGTGCGGTGACCTCGTTCGGCGCGTCGAGTTCGATCCGTGCCTCGATGACATCGATCGGACTGCGCCCGATCACGCGGCCACCGGCGACATAGACCACGTCCAGCGGACCCGGCGTTTCCGGCGCCCGGACAACGACGATATTGTCTTCGTGATTGCTGACATAGCCGTAACTGGTGCCGCGCACCGGATCCCCGTCGCGCGCAGCGAAGGTGACATGATCCTGCGCATTGCGCGGTCCCTCCCAGACCACCCGTACCTCGCCACCGGCGTGGACCTCCGGCGCATGGCTGAGCGTGGCAGCGATCGCTGTCACCGTCACCGGCGCACGGGCGAGAACGGTGGAGCCGCTGAGATAGATCACGTCATACTCGCCAGCGTCTGCCGGCGCGCGCAATCCGGCCGGGCCGCCATCAGCGAAATTGCCGACATAGGCATAGCTCGTGCCTCGGATCATCGCTCCGTCGCGCTCGGCGAATGTGAGGTTGTCCGAGCGACTGTTGGGCCCGGTCCAGACGACCTGGAAATCCGCGCCTGCAGCGACAGTCGCTGGAACCTCCAGCGTTGCATCCGGCAGGTACACGTTCAGCGGCCGGCTCGCCCGCACCTCGCGCTCGACGATCAAGACGATCTGGTATTCGCCCGGCGGTTCCGGCGCCACGACCGTCTGCGGATTGGCGCGGACGTAGGCATAGGTCGCAGCCCGCCCGCCGGCGGCGGGACGAATCTCGATCAAACCGCCACTCGCCTGCGGCGCCGCCCAACCGACCTCGAGGCTCTGCCGGATGTGGGCGGCTTCCGGCGCGTCCAGCGAGTACTCCTGGGCCGGCGTGGCGCTCGTCCAGAGAACGGCGAACGTCGTCAGCACGGCAACCAGCCAGTACCCGTTTCGCCCGCGTCCGACCGTCGCGGATGCTGCATGGTGCGTAGCACGGGTGATCTGAACGGGCTCGGGCAGACGCAACATTGGTTCATTCCTCGCATACATGAATGGCGAGTATAGGTTCAGGTGGACCCGTCTGACGCCGGGCGGAAAGACATTGCCGATCCACGCACCCATGCTGTCCTGCCCAAACCCCTGGATCCTGGGTACGCTTGCTGGTAGTCGACGCTCTTCACCGAAGAACCAGGACGGTAGATGCGTTGGATGCCGGGCAAGCAGAAGAGCCGTTGGCCGGCAGTGAGACATTCGGACCGCTGCCTACGCAATACCATGCGCCACCTGCATCCCTGTCCGTCGCCGATATGACGCCCCAATCCAGAACCGTCCTGGTTCGCAGTCTGCTCGTCGTGCTCGCTCTGGTCGCAGTCGCGGATCGACACGGCGCCGCGGCTGACCCGGTCGAGACCTCCGGCTATGGCCGTGACCTGCTGGGCCGTCCCTACTGGTGCTCGGCCGGCAATTGCCTGGCCCATGGCAAACGAAGAATCCGAGGTGCCGACCGAGCCAGCTTCCGGACGGTTTCGGGGCGCTACGCACTCGACCGGCACCGGGTCTGGTTCGAGGGGCTCGAGGTCGTCGGCGCCGATCCAGCCAGCTGGCAGGTGTTGGGTCCGAACCATGGTCGTGACGGTCGATTGGTGTTCGTGCGCAGACATGCCGTCCCTGACCTGAATGCCGATCACACACGGTACCTGCCCCGGCACCACCTGGCCGACGCCCGACGCGCGTTCTATGGCGAGTTCGATGGCGAGACGCCGGTGCTGATCGAGCTCGAAGGCGCCGATCCGACACGCTTGCGCCTGCTGCCCGGCGTCTTCGATAGCATCGCCACCGATGGTCGTCACCTGTTCGTCGGCGGCCAGCGCATGGCAATCGTTCTGGGCACCGACTTTCGTCCGTTGTGGTCGGGCAGCGGCTTCGCATTGGCCTTCCTGTCCGATGCCGCCCTGTACTTGCTGGGTCCCGCGCCGGATCCGGAGCCGCGCTCGCTGTCGCAACACGTGCCCATGCAATGGATTGGCAAGTTGCGTCAATTCAAGGTCGACTGGCACGGTGACCAGCATTGGGGTGTGGCCAATGGCCACCTGCTGGTAGCCGCCCATGTCGGCGATCTGCTGGTGCTACGCGAAGGCGTCGGCTCGCTGAAGCGTCTGCCCGGAACCGACTTCCATGCCGTCGTCGATGATCGACTCCTGTTTCGCCACCCCAACCGTGAGGCGCGCCTGGTCGATCTCGGCCCGGCCGCAGCGGATCTGGAGGTGATCGACGCCTGGCAGGTCCGCAACAATGGCCGGCTTTGGAGTGGTGGCGCAGCGGTACCGACAGACACGACACAGGCGACGCGCTCGGAATCCGAACCACCGCCGCCTCCCGCTCGGCGCCGCTCGCGCTGAGTACAGGCTCCAGTTCCAGACCTGCCCTGTTCCATTCAGGAGTTCCGCCATGCCGATTCGCCTTCATCACCTGCTGCTGTTTCTGTTCTTGCTGCCGTCGCCATTGCCGGCACTGGCGCCTGCAGACGCCATAGCGCCCGCACACACCACCGAGCTTGACGTGCCGGATGCGGCAACCAGCACCAGCGTCGATGTCGCGCAGCTGATCGAGCGGCTGGGCTATCGGCAGCACCTGGCCCGCGGCATCGCCCGCTTCAATACCTCGGTGGTCGAGCGCAAGCTCATAGGCCTGAAAAACCGCCGCGAGCGTCAGCGTGGACGCGAGCGTCTGGAGGCGATTTCCGCGCGCATCGAGGATGCGCTGTCGTGGCCACGACTGGCGCCGCTGGTGGAGACCGCCTGGCACGAGCACCTGGATGACGCCCAACTCGACACACTGGCCGCGTTTCTCGAAACGCCGGCCGGACGTCTATACGCCGACAAGGCCATGACCGCCCTGGCCGAGGCCGGCATAGATCAGGCCATCCACCTCGATGCCAAGATCGACGAGGTGTTCGATCGGCCTGCGAATGTCCGCCCCCCGCGCCTTCGACCCGTGCGTGAACCAGCACCGGACAGCCATGCCGGCCTGGCCCTGCGTTGGCTGCACCTGCATGAGCCCGAGTTCGCACACGTGTTCGCGCAACGTCAGGCCAAGAGTCTGGCCGACGCCCGCCTGGCCTTTCAGGACAGCGAGCCCGACGGCGCGATCACGCCCGAGCACCAGACCATTCTGAACGCCTTCGAGCGGGAGATCCGCCTGGCCGATCTGGAGCGCATTGCTGTGCAGCGACTTACCCGGGAGCTGACCCGAGCCGAGCTGGCCATGCTGCTGCCGGCCTTTGAGCCACCGGCCATGCAATCCCTGATGGCTGCACGCGGCCGTGCCGATCGCAGCCTCGGCGAGAAGGCTGCCGAGATGGTCCAGAACGAACTTCAGCCAGGCCTGATGCTCGAAATGATGCGCATCCTGATGGACTGATCTGGAAACCCGGCCGTCAGCGCCGAGATGCCGAAAAATGAACACCCGAGGTTTGGGTTTCAGATTTCGGCAGCGAGCAGGAGCGCACGCACACCGGTGTGCCGACCGCATGCATTCGCCGACGAAATATTCCAGCGTCTACATCAGCGCAACCAGCCACGCAGTGCCGCCTGGCGAAGCAAGGCGGTTCGGCGACGCACCCCACTCAGCTCGAACAGCCGTCTGATGTGGGTACGCACCGTGTTGATCGACACATGCAGCGCTGTGGCGATCTCCGCGTTCGAGTCTCCTGCGGCGATTCGTGTCAGCACGCGCTGCAACTGCCGCGGCAAGGTTCCGTGGACATCCACCGCCGCCACGGCGGTCACCACCCCTGCCACCAGCGTATCTTCGTGCGTGTTGGAGCCGAGCCACTCACGTGCAGCAGCCAGCTCAGAGCGAATGCGCAAGGCACGCGCGAAGTGCGGCGCCGCCAAAGTCAACCAGTCAGACTGCGCCCCGGGCAACGGCCCTTGTCGGCCGGAACGTGACACGTAGAGCAGTGCCAGACCCGGACCGTTGTGCTCGAGCACCGTTCCCGAGGTAAACGGCAGATCGAATTCACGAACCATTGGTTCCAGCCCGCTTTCGACCATCGCGGTCCGAAGTGCGGCGACGTCATCGCTGAGTACCGTGTGCCGCGGCTGATCCGCCGCGTAGGCAAGCCTCGGGTCGCTTGCGACCGCAATGCGAAAGCGCTCCATGAACTCCGGCGGCATGCCGGCATCGAGATCGAAGCACAACCGTCCCTCCGACGCGATGAACAAGCCGCCGGCGCGCGAGCCGGTGTGCAACGCAATCTGATCGATGGCGTCATGCCAGTAGTCCAGGCACTCGATACCGCCATAGATCGCCGCGAGCAAACGCTCAAATCGCGTCATCGAGACCATCCTCCCAGCGTGTGACGCAGTTGCGAAAAACCGTGCGAATTCGCCCATACGGATGAACGATCGAACGTTGGAGCATCGCCATGCTGAGGATGCAAGTCAACCCGAAGCGCTATTCGATCCAAGCAATCGAACTTGCCAATAGATTCGTTGATATACCTTCGACAACAG
>CAZFUH010000260.1:0-6049 GCA_964522235.1 uncultured Rhodanobacteraceae bacterium | reverse complement strand
TTCTCGACGGCTTCAACTTCGCCTTCACCGTTTGCTGATCCGTACAACGCACTAGCCCGCATTATTCACGAACCTTCTGCTGCGGCCGCCGATCCATCCGCTGGGACGCGACGTGCTCCCTCCAGTCGGCTCGACGTAGTGTCGGCTACGCCTTCGCCGCCTTCCAGTCCGCGCGCCGCGTCCCAGCGGCGTCTCGACGACCTCGCGACGAACGTTCATGAATAATGCGGGCTAGCGATAGCGCGCCGCCGTGATGAATTGACCAAACGCCTCGCACCAGATCACTACGGCCTCATAGCGCGACGGATCGAACTCGGGTGGCAACGGAAGGACGAAGTCTCCGAAACTGCGGACATCCCCGACACGAACCAAGCTCGACTTAAGGCGCAGAAAATCCGTCGCGTTGTCGATGAACTCCGGCGAGAAATACAGCTTGTAATCAGGTCCGGGCGCCAACCGACCCTGGAACGCGACCGATCGTCTGCCGATGGCCAGGGTGCCTTCGCCCCAGTGCAGCCAATCACTTCCCTTGAGATCGCGTCGAAACTGGCCCTGATAGAGCGCCTCTGTCTTCGCCGCTTCCAGCTGCGCCGGTGACGCCGGTGCCGGTGCGATCAGAATCGGCAGCATGTAGATACCGGCCATGAAACCAATTGCCGCAAACAGCAAATTCGTAGCGGCCCACAACAACGACCTCTTGAGCTTCATTGTATCTCCCTACTGTACTATTTTTCCTACATTACTAAATCTAGAACTGATGCACTGACGAAGCCGGCCGGGATGCAAATCAGGAGCCGGCCCTCGGATCGCCATCGAATTCGCTGCGTGCCTCGTCACGACGACGCCGTTCAGCAGCATGACCGGACTCGGGAAGATCGGCCAGTTCGCGCAGAAGCAGTTGCCGTTGCGCCCGATCACCGCGAGCGCGCGCCAGCTCGGCTTCCAGCCAGAGCAGTTCGTACCAGGACAGCTCGCCCGGATCGGCATCCGACTGAAGATGCGCGCGCGCGGCGGCAAGCGCACGCTCTGCCTCGTCCCAGTCGGCCGGCTGGCCGCGCATCAGCAGCGCCTCGGCACGGGTCAGGGCGGCAGCAAATGCCACCGGACTGTGCTCGCCGTAGATGGCCGCGACGATATCGCCGTAGCGGGTGTACTCGTCGATCGCTCGCGTGTGCGTGCCTGCGAGCATCGCAATTCGCCCGAGCGTATAGCGCGCGACTGCATGCTCGAGACTGCGACCATTCTCCAAGGCCTCGACCCTGGCCAGCAGCGGCTCCAGGGTCTGCTCGGCTTCTTCGGCGGCACCGGCCTCGGCCAGAGTACGCGCGACCGCCACGCCGGCGTGCAGGCTGAATGCGGCATCCGGGCCGTAGGCCTGGTTCGCGTAGCGCTCACCCTGACGATGATGCGCGATTGCCGCCGACCAATCCTCGCGCGCCTGCGCGATCCGGCCGCGAAAGGTCCAGATCTGGGCAAGCTGATCGATCCGGTCGCCACTGGCGGCCAGCCGGGCCGCCGCCTCGAGCAACGCATCCGCTTCGTCGAGCCGACCCTGACGGCGCAGCATGTCGGCCTGGCGCGCGAGGACACCGGCAAGCACCGGATGATCTGGGCCGAGATGACGGCCGGCGAGATCGGCGGCATGCTCGTAGGCGGCAATTGCGCCGTCATAGTCGCGCAGCCGGCGCAACAGGTCGCCTCGCGTGGTCATGCTGGCAAACAGTCTTGGGTGCTGCTCGCCGACAGCCGCGACGTAGCCGGCGATGGCACGATCGATCGCCGCCAGCGCTGGCGTCAGGCGATCGCTGAGCTCGAGCACCACCGCGAGCTGCTCGTGGCGCTGCGCGGTTTCGATGTGATCCGGGCCATACAGGTGTTCGTAGCGTTCGGCCAGCTCGCTGGCCAGGGCGATCGCTTCGTCGCCACGACCGGCATGCAGCCAAGGCAGGATCTGCAGCGACCGCGCGCGCAGGCTGTCGGGATGATCCGGTCCGAGCCGTTCGGCCAGCACGTTCGCCGCGCGATCGGCGAGCTCGCCGGCGTCCTGGTGGCGCCCACGCTGTCCGGACAGACGCGATTCAATCAGCCAGGTTCGGGCGATGTCGACATGCGTCGCCGGCAAATGCCGGCGACGCATGCGCAGGGCTTCCTCGACCAGCTCCTCGGCGCGGTCCAGCTCGCCGAGGTTCATCAGCAGCTCGCCAAGGTCGGCATAGGTGCGCGCAAGCTGCAACGGATCACCGGCCATTTCGGTCCCCGCGCGCTCGGCGGCTTCGGATAGGAACTGCGCTGGCCGGCTCTGCTCCAGCCGTGCACGGCTGAGCGGATCCTGATCGCGGTACAACGACAACAGCAGCTGATACGACTGCTCCGCCCGCTGTCCCTGTACCTGGGCCCGATCTGCCTGCCACAGCGCCACCGTGATCCCTGCGACCAGGGCCGCAATGACCACGGCAATCGACGCGACCCCGATTCGATGCCGGCGCAGAAATTTGCCGATCCGATAGCCAGTGCTGTCCGGCCGGGCGCGGATCGGCTGGCCCTCCTGGTACCTGCGCACTTCTTCGGCCAATGCCGCTGCGGAAGCATAGCGGCGATCGGTTTCTCGATGCAGCGCGGTCAGCACGATCGTATCCAGGTCCCCACGCAACAAATGTGGCAGGCGCCGGTCGGCTGGCGCCCCAGGCTGACGGCGGAAAACGGCATCGCTCGGCCGAGTCACGTCTTCGGTGTCGAGGGCGCCGGCGAGTGCCGGCAGGCTGCGCTGTTCGCGTCGGTGCGGCCGCTGCCCGGTCAGCAGCTCGTACAACAGCACGCCCAGGGCAAAAACATCGGTCGCCGTAGTCACCGGCTCGCCGAGAATCTGCTCTGGCGCCGCGTACGCGACGGTCATCGGCATCAGCTCGGTCCGGGTAATCAGGTCGGCATCGGCAGCATCGTCTTCGAGCAGCTTGCCGATACCGAAATCGAGCAGACGGACGCGGCCGTCATCATCGACCAGGATGTTCGATGGCTTCAAATCGCGATGCACGATCAGGTTGCGATGGGCGTAGGCGACGGCATCACAAGCGGAGACGAACAGGCTCAGCCGTGCAGCCAGATCAAGCCGCCGATCGCGCGCATGCCGCAGTAGATCGGTTCCGGCTACCAGCTCCATCACCAGAAACGGCAGCCCAAACTCGCTGCGGCCGCCGTCGATCAGGCGCACGATGCCTGGATGTTCCAGTCGCGCGAGGATCTGCCGCTCGCGCTCAAAACGACGCGCGAGCACCTCGGCATTGACACCGACGCGCAGCAGCTTGACCGCGACCTCGGCACGATAGGCACCATCCGCTCGCTCGGCGCGGTAGACCTCGCCCATGCCACCACGGCCGATGCGCTCGATCAGGCGCCAAGGACCGATCAGCAGGCCAGCCTGATCGCCGGCACCAACTTCTCCACTGCCGTCAGGATCGCTGCCCGCCGCAACCCGGTACGCGCGCGAAATGCGCGCGACCAGGTCCAGACCGATCCCGTCCGCTGCCGCCACACCGTCTTCAGAGCTGGTCTTGCGCTCCGTCACCCTGGATCTCCGCGCTCAACTGTGCCAACGCGCGATTGACCATCATCCGAACAGCATCCGGTGAGCTTCCGGTCTCCTCCGCGATCTCGGGAAAGCTCATGCCGAACTCGATGCGCATGATCAACAGCTCCTGCTGTCGGGGTGGCAGTGCCGCCAGCGCAGCCTCGTAGCGGGCAAGCTCCTCGGCACCGACAACGCGCTCGACCACCGATGCATCCGGATCGGCTATCGGCTGGTCGTCGATTTCCTGGTGCAGCCCTTGGCGTTGATGGCGTCGGATCTCGTCCTTGACCGTGTTCAGCAGAATCTGCCGAAGATAGGCCAGGAAGGCGCCGGCGCCCTCCGCCTCGAACGCGTCGAGCCGGTTCATCGCCCGCACCAGGGTGACCTGGACCAGATCGTTGGTCTCGCTGAGGTCACGCGCGTAGGCCGGCAGTCGGCCGTGCGCCCAGCGACGCAGTAGCGGCAGTACGCGCGAGAACAGGGCATCGCGCGCCTCGCGCTCCCCAGCTCGGGCGCGGCGCAGCAGGAATACCGTAGTCAGCCCTTCGTCTTCATTCATGACGACAGATGATAAATCGGGCTGAGTCTTGCCGGTCCGATACATCGGCGGAGGCATTCCGTATGCGCCGAGAAATTCTCTCTACTCCTGCCAACCCCAAGGCTCCGGTGGTGGTTCAACCGGACGGCGAAGATCGAAATCGACCTGGAAGCCGCGCTCGGTACCGACCCGGTTTGCGGCGTAGACAAAGCGCTCACCGGGATGCACCTCGACCAACCAGACGCTGCGCAGACCGCTGCCCGCGATCACCGAGCGGGTGTGATCGTCGGCAGGAAACATCTGAGCATCCGCGCTGCCGGCATTGACGGTAAAACCACCGTACATGGTCACCAAGTCCGGCGATCCGTCCTCATGACGGTGGTCGTGCCGCAATTCGATTCGACCCTCCTGCCGGGTGAAGATCCACGTCCGCGAGCGGTCGCCGTCGATGACCAGCGGTATCCGGATACGCGATGCCGAACAGTCTCGGACATGCATGACGACACGACGGCCGCGAAAGGTCGTGTCGTCAACCGGTGCTCGCACAAGCTCGCCTTCGAACGCCTGCCCGCACAGCGATTGCAAACGCTGCCACCAGTCATCAGCATCGCTGGCCCGAAGTACCGGCGAGCACAGCAAAAGAACGAGAACCGAAGTCAGGACAGGTAGCCGTATCGACATCAGGCAGGCTCCATGGCAGGCACAGAGCCCCAGTCTATCCTGTCCACTCACTCGAAGCCGTCGGCAAAGATCACGTCTCCAGCCAGTTCGAAGTCCCAAATGCCACGGCCGTAGGTCGCGAAGCGGGCCAGATTCAGTTCGTCGATGAACTCGACGTGCCAGAACGTCTGGGCCGGTCCGCCGAGGCTGGTGATGTCCTGCCAGGACTGGCCAACCGGATCGTAGTAGAACGGACCAACCTCGGTCGCTGCGAACAGATGCTGGCCATCGGCGGACGCCGCCACGTCGTAGACCAAAGTCGACGGCAAGCCGGTCGAAAACGGCTGGAAACTGTTGCCGCCGTCGTCGGATACGAACACCGGTGGATTGCTGTAGCCGGAACCGGCGACGTAGAGCCGATTCGCAGTCACCGGGTCGGGCAGGATGCGCTGGCCCCAGAAGTAGTGGTTCGCGGGCAGATTCGAAGCCGTATTGGTCCAAGTCTGGCCACCATCATTGGAGCGGAAAAACTGCCGCGCACTGGTCATCGCATAGTGGATGCTGGGGTTGGTGCCGTCGATTGCGATAGCCGTAACCTGGCTGCCGAAATTCTCGCTGGTCTGCGAAGCGACAAAGCTCGAACCGTTCCAGGTCAGCTGGACAATGCGGTGGCTGTCGCCGCCGCCGATACGACCGCCAGCCAGGGACACCCGGTTTGGCATATTCGGATGAGCCACCATCGGCGCCAGAAACAGCCAACCGGTGAATTCGCTATTGGTGAAGTTCCAGAAACGCAGACCGCTCTGGTTCATTGTTTGAGGCGCCAGATCCAGCATGGTAAAGCCCGGATAGTTGCTCCATAGCTGGCCGCCACCGTCCGATGAGGTCAGATGTCCATAGTCGCCGCTGATCGTCTGATTGAATTCGAGTACACCGCTGCCGGGGGCACCGGCCTTCTGGAAACCCTGATCCTGGGCGCCAGCGAGAATGGTATAGGGCGCGCTGCGTACTGTGTAGGTACCGTAGTACTGCGACACCCTCAGCCCCGCCATCGACAGGTTGGTGACATTGATTCCAGCGTCGGTGGATTCGTAGATGCCGCCGTCGGTGCTGATGAAGATTCGTTCGATCGGGCCATCGCGAAACACGTCGATGCTCGGAATGTCGGCATGCAGCCGAGTCTCCGGATTCGGGTAATACGACTGCCAGGTGTTGACCCGGGTCCAGTTCTGGCCACCGTCATGGGAGCGATACATCTCGACCCCGCCGATGTAGATCTGCTGCGG
>CAZFUH010000259.1:0-6128 GCA_964522235.1 uncultured Rhodanobacteraceae bacterium | reverse complement strand
GCGTAGAAGCGACACTCCACCAACCGACACAGGCGCTCGTCGATCTTCTGCAGACCCTCAAGGGCCTGGGCAATGGCGACGATCTCGCTGTAGTGAGCAGTCTCGGCGAGCGCTTCATGGTCCTCCAGGCTCCGCATCGAGCGGCCGCCCCCGTGCTTGTCGGCGAGCTTGCTGCGAGCCGCGTTGACCAGGATATGGCGCATGGCCCGGGCCGAGGCGGACAGGAAGTGGCTGCGGTCGGCGAAGTCGCTTGCCCCCAGCATTTTCACGTAAGCTTCGTGCACCAGGGCGGTCGTATCGAGGGTCTTGCCCGGTCGCAGCCGGCGCAGTTGACTGCGCGCGACTCGTCGCAGCTCCGGATACAGGGCGGCGACCAGCGCGTCGAGGGCACCCGGAGCATCGCTGCGCGCCGCGCTCAAGGCCGCACGCAGAGTGACAGCGTCGACGGTAGCCAGAGGATTGAGGATAGGAAATCCGAAGCCGCTTTTACCGCCAGTGTACGCCGCGGACTCCTGCGGTCAAGAATTCCGCATGCGGTGTCGGGATGCTCTGGTTCACCCTCCGCAACGGCCAATGGCTTCGAGGCGGTGAGCACTTTCCACGTTTTATCACCAACGGCGGTACGGTCGTAACCGATCAGAGATACGTCCAAGGCGTTGAGAAGAAGCTCGGCCCGAATGACAATACCCAACTTGAAGGCACTTGGTGCGACGCTCAACATAGAGGCTGGAGCGAGAGCACGATTCACGCGCAGCTGCTGAGCAGCTTTACCGTCGGCGGTCGCACATTCAATGACGTGCTCCGGCTGTCGGTCGTCGCCGGCGGCGGCGAGGGCGACGGCTGGTGGTTTGCCAAAGGTTTTGGCCTGATCCAGTTTCAGAAGGGCTCCAAGCGGGAAGAGTACCGCAGCGTCGATCAGTTCCCGCTGACGGTACGAATCCCATGCCATCCGAACGCGCCGTGCATGTAGACCTCGGCGAAGTCGCCTATGACCGACCACAGCTCGACTTCGCCGGCAAGCTGCAAGCGCTAAGATCGCGACGGCCGACCCGCCGTCGCGGTCGAACGCAAGCGTCGCGCTGACGTTCGCCATGGCGTTCCGCCATCCATCCGCCGCGATCGACGAACGAACAGCCGATCAGCGGATCCAAACGCTTCGGCACGCGTGCCTGGCGAGTCTTCGTCGGCCCGCTGTGAGGGTGAACCCGTTCTTTGTCACGGCAATAGATCCAGGTCATTGCGGAAGATGATGTCGTCGTCCGGCGGCAGGGTCAGCCGCCACAGTTCGCGTTGAGACAGCTCGTCGGTCGCGGCGAAATAGACGCGATCGCCAACGACAGTCAGGTAGCCGGGCGAGGCACCGCCCGGCGCCGGCCCCATGTCGGTCAGGCGATACGTACCCATGCGGCTGCCGTCGCTGATCCAGAGCTGACAGCCCTTCTGGCGCGAACAGCCCCGGAACACGATGCGGCCGTCGGCCGTGGTCACGAACTCGGTCGTGACTCGGTAGAACGCTGCCCGGGTGTCCGCGGAGGCCGTTGGATTGAACGGCAGCCGCGTCCGATCATCGAGGAAAACCAGAAACGGATTGAACTGCACTGTCGGTGGCTCGACCGGCTCGTTCCAGATCTGCTCGGGCAGACCGTCATCCAGACCGGCGGCCGCATCCACCAGCACTCGTGTCCCCTCGGCCGTTCCGTCGCTACGCCACAACTCGACACCGCGAACCGGATGACGGGCACTGAAGTACAAGCCGCTGGGCGCGCTGTGCAAGGCATTCGGGACCGAACCGGTCAACCCCGGATCCAGATCGGCCACCCGCACCGTACCCGCCGAACTGCCGTCGCTACGCCACAGCTCCCGACCTTCGTCATCACCGATGGCGGAGAAGTACAGCAACCCCTCGTGCACGGTCAGGTGCTGCGGTGCCGATGAAAACGAACCTGGGCGGATGTCACGCACCAATACGGTGCCGGCGAAGGTGCCATCGGTGCGGTACAGCTCACGACCCAGATCCGGCGTGAATGCGGTGAAGTACACCTGGTCATCGAGCGTCGTGAACCAATGCGGAAACGATGATCCGGTCGGATCGATGGCCCGGACCAGGGTCGTGCCCGCCTGGCTGCCATCGCTGCGATAGAGCTGAAAACCCCCTGGCCCCGTGACCGGCCCGCCGCTGAACAGCAGCAGATCACCCAGCGACGCGGACAGGCGCGGATTGGAACGAAAGTCCTCCAGCTCAATCTCCGGATGCACCTGAACTGTGCCCGCGCCACTGCCGTCGGTGCGCCACAGCCGTGCTTCGAACTGGTCGCCCACTTGCGATGCCGCGAAGTACAGCAGCGGTCCGACCGAACGCGTGTAGGCCGAGTAATCCCGGGTACCGACCATGCCCGAGCCGGCGCCAGGCATGATGTCGGCCACCTGATGCGTACCGGCCGGCGTGCCATTGGTCCGCCATAGCTCCGTGCCGGAACCCGATTGTGTTCCGACGAAGTAGACATGACCTTGATGTTCAACCGGTCGCCAATGGTGGTCGTCGTTGATCCGCAGACCGCCGGCCGGACCTGGGTCGATGTCCTGCAACAACTCGGTGCCGGCTGCGCTGCCATCGCTTGCCCACACCTCGCGACCCAGATCGCCGCGGAATGCGCTGAACACGATGCGATTGCCAACTCGACCCAGCAGTCGCGGTTGGCTGCTGCCGCCGTCTTCGGCCAGATTCGCGACCAGGGCCGGCGAGCTGCTGCCGGCATCCAGACGCCATAGTTCGCGACTCAGGCCGACGCGATTGGCCTGGAACAGCAGGCGGTTGCCTTGCACGCTGAGACTGGTCGGCGCCGACGACGCCGCGCCGGGATTGATATCACCCACGCGCTGCGTTGTCGCGGCCGTGCCGCCGGTGCGGAACAGCTCGCTGCCAAAGCCGCTGGCGGTCCCAGCGAAGTACACCAGGCCATTGAAGACGACCATGCCGCTGACGTTGCTGGGTCCGTCCACCGGCATCACCGGGAAGGTGCCTGCGGGGGTGCCATCGGTACGCCAGAGTGTCGAATCCGATGCCGAGAACAGTTCCGCCCCCGTCAGATGGGCCGTGTCGAACAGGGAGAACGTCTCCGCACCCAGGTTGAGCGTCGTCGCAGCCGAGCCCAGAGTGCGCCAGACACGGATGCCACTGCCGTCATTGGCAAGAAACAACAATCCAACCGCCGTGCTCTTGAATCGGGACGGAGAACTGCTGGCGCCCGGACGCAGGTCGACCACCAGCTGCGTGCCACCGAAGGTACCGTCGCTGCGGTAGAGTTCGAGCAAGCTGCTGCCGTTGTTGCCCGCGAAATAGAACACGCCGTCGTGCACCGCCGCATCGCTGCCGGGAAAGCCATCGCCGGTCCCGGACAGCAGGTCGCGCACCAGTACGGTGCCACCGGCGCTGCCATTGCTGCGGAACAGCTCGCGGCCGACATCGTCCCGGCGCGCGCTGAACATCAACACCCCGCCCAGATCATGGATCGCGGACGGACTGCTTCCGGCCGGTCCGGGCCGGATATCGGCAACCAGTTGAGTACCGGCCGCCGTGCCATCGCTGCGCCACAGCTCGGCCCCATGCGTACCATCGTTGGCCTGGAAGTACAGAACGCCGGCGGAGCGCGTGATCGACGAGACGTTTGAACCAAAGCGGCCGGGTCGGATGTCGGCAACCAGCTGGGTACCCGCCTCGGTGCCGTCCGAACACCACAATTCGCGGCCGTGACCACCATCGTCGGCGCTGAAACAGATGCGATCACCTATGACCGTCAGTGCCGAGGGTCCCGACCCCTGCGCACCGGGATGGATGTCCTTGACCAGGTGGGTGTTGAGGCCGGTGCCATCGGTACGCCACAGCTCGCGGCCATGGACGCCGTCGTCGGCGACGAACAGCGATATGCCGGTGCCGACCAAGGACACGAACTGGGTCGGCGCGCTGCCCTGTTCGGGGCCGGCACCGGTGTTCAAGTTGATCACCTGGACCGGCTGCGCCGCCAGACTGACCGCAACGGCCAGGACCGGGATGGCAGCGAGGGTGCGGCTGAGACTGCGGCGTATCATCATCGATGCTCCTGAAGACTTGGCGGGTGGGCTCGCTGGTTTTCGAATCCTGTGATCGCTTGCTCGTGGCTCTGGGGATGGCCACGATCGAATCCACAGCGGGGTGCGCGGCGAGAATGAGGGTTCTGCCAACGGCCGTCTGGAAACGGGCACGAAGAACTCATGACTAAATTATTCCTAGGCCAATCAGAACGTTGGCTTGGAACCGCGGCGGACATCCGGGTTCGGAACCGAGTGCAGACAACCCGCGGATGTCATGAAGATCTGTTTCCGTGTTTCGCTCGTTCATCACGCTGCGCTCGCGTGGGAGTGCGCAATCATCGCAGTCTCGACGTCGGACAAACTCGGTACGCTGCACGATGATGATGTGCAAGGACGGGGGTGACCGGTCTCGAGCCTTGGCTGCCCCGGTCACGCCACGAAAAATTATCGGTGTCCCGGTCACGGCAAGGCCACCACGGCGTACTACGAGCTACGCACGTGCCCGGAAGCTCGAGATCGCTATCGAGCGTGTTCTGCCGGCTTGAGCGCGGCAGGCTCGAACGGTGCGAATCCGAGCGCATGCAGACGCTGCAATCGCTGCCGTGCCGCGTCCACCCGGCCAAAGTAGATTCGTTTGAGCACGGCCTGGTCGACGGACGGATACTGGCTGCGGATCAATTGAGCCGTCTCGCTTGCACGGGCGGCCACCTCATGCGCCTTCTTGACCATATGCAAGCCATTGAGAACGGCAAAGCTGGTGATCAGGCCGGCCAACACCAGCACTGAGCTGCGCCAGCGACGGGAAAGGTCTGGCAGCGCCAACAACAGCAGGCCAAACCAGCCGATCCAGAACAGTGACGAGAAGCTGACGTACCGGGTCACGAAGGCGTGGTCGGCGCCGAACGCCGTCGCTCGGCCGAAAGCGGTCAGAACACCTGCCCCGATCGCGAACACCATCAATCCGATCCATGCCAGTCGACGTACATCGTGCTTCAATCGCAGCGCGAACCAGACTGCGCTGGCCAAGGTCAGCAGCACCAGCAGCGGCGCCGCGCCGGTCGCGAATCGGGCGATGCCGCCGCCAAGAAAATTCATTGCGTACGCAAGCAAAGGCCCAGGCGTGATGGCGGCGCCGGTGGCCTCCGAATCGGCCATCAACAAAGCGGCAAAGGCTGCGCCCAGTACGCACCACGGCAACAGCAGCCAACCTCGCTGCGACCGCGACAGCTCGGTTCTGAAACTGATCAGCACGATCGCCATCGGCACCAGCGCCAACCCGGTTGTGAAACTGAGGCTCGCCATCACCATTGCGGCCAATGCAAGCAGGTTCCAACGCCAGGACAACTCACGTGTGCTGAGCGCGACAACGGCCACGGCCACGCCGATCAGGCACAGAAACACCGCGATCTGCCAGCCCCATTGCAGGTTGGCCATGTGCCCTGGATACAGCACCAGCCCCACCATCGCCAGCCGCAACCATTGCGGCGACGTGTCGATCGGGATCTGCGCCATCAACCGCACCAACAGAACGGCGTAGACCATCAACGCAACCCAGTTCACCAGGCAGTCCAGCCAGGTCTGACCGCCGGAGAGGAAGGTCGTGGCAAGCAGCACCAGGTACGCTGTCAGATGCAGATGACTGCCGTCGTGGACACGGACGACATCGCTGGCCCAAAGATTTCCCTGCTGCAACGCGTCGTACATCGGCACCAGGTCGAGATGATCCCAAAGCATCATCGGCACATGCCAGGCCATCGTCGCCACCAGAAGCAACATTGCAAGGGCGAGCGAAATCACATGCCTCGACCGCTCGTCCGGAAAAAATTGTTTCATCCACCCACCTTACACTTGCATACCGCTCCAAACCAATTCAGCCATCCGTGCCCGAGCGGTTGCTTCGCCGAATGCACTGATTCGGAATTCTAGCCGGGATTGTTGACAAGCCTTCTCTAGTGTGGTGTCCCGTAAATTAATTGAACTATAGTTTCGGATTGCTGTCTCATCGTGCTGGTGAGGCGCGAGAATGACGACATGGCGAAGACGGGACGTCCTCCGGCGGG
>CAZFUH010000258.1:0-6164 GCA_964522235.1 uncultured Rhodanobacteraceae bacterium | reverse complement strand
CGTCGACCGCCGCAGTCGAGCACTCGGATGCTGGGATCAAAGGAGTCGAACATGATGGTCGCCGAAAGAATGTCAGAGAGTACGAGCCCAGAGTCAGATCAGTACTGGGCCAGTACCAGCCTAACCCTTGGATCCGCGATCAGCCAGGCGCGCAGCCTGGCGAATGCCGTACAGCATCAGCGCGACACCACCGACCAGAACCGGAACCCCCCAGGGGTTGCCGGTAAACACCAGATGGACCAGACCGATGCCGCCGAGCGCCCCGCCCAGGCCGGCGGCGGCCCGGGTCAGGACGAGCGCGACAATGCGCCCGGCTTCAGTCACTGGCCCGAACCACGTTCGAACCAACTCCTCAGGTCTGGGCTGCCGGAGCACCGACCGGCTCGATCGGCGCTTGCCGACCGCTCGGCGAATCGCCGCTCTCTGGCGGATTGCGACCGCCTTCGTTCCAGTCCTTTGGCGGCGGCGGCTTGCGCCCGTCCATGATCGCGTCGATCTGACTGGCATCGATGGTCTCGTACAGCAGCAACGCCTCAGCCATCAGGTGCAGCGTGTCGATATTGTCGGTAAGGATCTGCTTGCTGCGCGCGTAGGCCTTGTCCAGGATGTCGCGCACGACCTCGTCGATGCGACGGGCAGTGTCGTCGGAGACATTCTTGTGCTGGGTCACGGAACGACCCAGGAACACCTCATCCTCTTCCTCACCGTAGGCGATCGGTCCCATCTGGTCGCTCAGGCCCCACTTGGTGACCATGTTGCGCGCCATCTTGGTCGCGCGTTCGATGTCGTTGCTGGCACCGGTGGTGACCTTGTCTGCGCCGAAAATGATCTCTTCGGCAACGCGGCCGCCGTACAGCGAACACAGATGGCTTTCGATATAGGTGCGGTTGTAGCTGTAGCGATCGCCTTCGGGCAGGTACATGGTGACGCCAAGCGCGCGGCCGCGCGGAATGATCGTGACCTTGTAGACCGGATCGTGTTCCGGCACCACCCGTCCGACGATCGCATGGCCGGCCTCGTGGTAGGCCGTCAGTTTTTTCTCGTCTTCGCTCATCGCCATCGAACGCCGCTCGGCGCCCATCATGATCTTGTCCTTGGCGCGCTCGAAGTGGCTCATCGCCACGGACTTGTGGTTCTCTCGGGCGGCAAACAGCGCCGCTTCGTTGACCAGGTTGGCAAGATCGGCACCGGAGAATCCGGGCGTACCGCGAGCGATGAACGCCGGATTCACGTCCTCGGACAGTGGCACCTTGCGCATGTGCACCTTCAAAATCTGCTCGCGCCCCTTGACGTCAGGCAGGCCAACGACGACCTGACGGTCGAAGCGACCCGGTCGCAGCAGGGCAGGATCAAGCACGTCGGGACGATTGGTCGCGGCGATGACGATGACGCCTTCGGTACCCTCGAAGCCGTCCATCTCGACCAGAAGCTGGTTCAACGTCTGCTCGCGCTCGTCATGACCGCCGCCGAGACCGGCACCACGATGTCGGCCGACGGCATCGATCTCGTCAATGAAGATGATGCACGGCGCATGCTTCTTTGCCTGTTCGAACATGTCGCGGACGCGGCTGGCGCCGACGCCGACAAACATCTCGACAAAGTCGGACCCGGAAATCGAAAAGAACGGCACCTTGGCTTCACCGGCGATCGCCCGCGCGAGCAGGGTCTTGCCGGTGCCGGGCGGGCCAACCATCAGCACGCCACGGGGAATCTTGCCACCGAGCTTCTGGAACTTCGACGGATCGCGCAGAAACTCGACCAGCTCGCCGACGTCTTCCTTGGCCTCATCGCAACCGGCGACATCGGCGAACGTGACCTTGACCTGATCCTCGCCCTGCATCTTTGCTCGAGACTTGCCGAAGCTGAGCGCGCCGCGGCCACCGCCACCGCCCTGCATCTGGCGCATGAAGAAGAACAGCAGGCCGATGAACAGAATGAACGGGAACCAGTTGATCAGGATGTCGAACAGGCTCGGGCCGGTCTCGGGCGTGTCGCGGGTGACTTCGATGCGGCCGTTGTCGGCGAGCAGATCGTCCATGAGCTTCTGGTCGCGCCGCGGTGCATTGACCCGGTAGCGCGTGTTGTCGGTGCGCGTGACCTGCAAGGACACTTCGTCCTGGGCGATATGCACCTTGCCGACCCGCCCGGCGTGCACCTCCTGGATGAAGGTCGAATACGCCAATTCGCCGACCCCGCCCCCGGCGGGCGCGAAGCTGCGTATGACCGCCATCAGCACCACGGCGACGACGACCCAGAGTAGAAGATTTTTGCTCATGTCATTCATAGGCTTGCAGTGTCAGCCGCCCCAGCCGCGCCGGAATCGCCGCGGAACTGGGAATCGAAGGGTACAGCTTATAGGCACCAGGGCTGAGGCCCAAGTGAACGAAGTCACGACCCTCGGCGTCCGGTGGCCAGCGCGTAGACCTCAGGGCTGCGCGCCCGCGACGCCTTCGGCTTGCGCACCACCAGCTTCGTGAACTGGGTACGCAATTCGCGCACATAGTCGTCGAAACCAACGCCGTGGAACAGCTTGACCAAAAAATCGCCACCGGGCTTCAACCATTCCAGCGCAAAATCTCGGGCCAATTCAGCCAGATGCATCGATCGGGCCTGATCGACCGACTCCACTCCACTCATATTGGGGGCCATGTCGGACAGGACAAGATCAATCCGCTCTCCAGCGAGCAGCCCGGTCAGGGCGCAGACGGCCGCGTCCTCGCGGAAATCGCCCTGGATGAAGTCGACACCGGGCAATGCCGGCATGTCGAGCAGATCCAGGGCAACCACTCGCCCCTTGCCAGCCAGTGCCCGGGCGGCGATCTGTGACCAGCCGCCCGGCGCTGCGCCGAGATCGACGATGGTCATTCCTGGCCGGATCAGCCGATCGCGTCCCAGCAATTCCTCGAGTTTGAACGCTGCGCGCGAACGCAGGCCCTGGGCCTGGGCCTGCTTTACGTACGGATCCTTGAAGTGTTCGCGCAGCCAGCGCTGCGAACTACGGGAGCGGGCCATTGCAATAGTGTAGTGCTTCGCCGGTGAAGGCTCGTTCAGCGCATAGCTCGGACCACTGGTGCGCCGGCAACACGGACAGCGATCGAAGTCGCGCCGTCGTGGTTCGGGGCGACCCTGCCCGAGTCCCGGGCCGCCGCGCTATCATGCCGCAATGAGCCTGAAACCCACCCAGAAGCGTTACCTGCGCGGCCAAGCGCACCACCTCAAACCGGTACTTCAAAGCGGCGCCAAAGGGGTCACCGACGCCTTCCTCGCCGAAGTCGGCGTCGCCCTGGACCAGCACGAACTGATCAAGATCAAGCTTGCCGGGGGCGACCGCGACGAACGGGCGACCCTGCTCGCCGAGGTCACAGGACGCACCGGCGCCGACGTGGTCCAGACCATCGGCCATACCGTCGTCCTGTTCCGCCGCAATCGAGATGAGCCGAAGATCGCGCTGCCCGGATGAGCGGACTGGTACTGGATACACCCAGCGGCGAGCACATCATCCGCTGGGTCCGGGACGACGCAATCGCAGTCGGCGCGCGCGAGCTGCGGAGCAGCTTCGCGGTTTCCGCCACCACCTTGATCGAGGATTGGCCGGTGACTGCGCTGAAGGGGCTCGGCGAAGGCGATTTCGACCGCCTGCTCGCTACCGGAGCCGACGTGATCGTACTCGGCACCGGCGCGACCCAGGGCCAGTTGGCTCCAGCTTTGCTCTATCGGGCGCTGGCTCGCAGAATCGGCATCGAGGTCATGACCAATGCCGCCGCCGCGCGGACCTACAACGTGCTGCTCGGCGAGGAACGTAGGGTCCTGGCCGCCTTCATCCTCCCGGGCTGACGGGTCCTCGATTCGTTCGGCGAGACACAGGCTCGACCGCACTCCTGGGGAGTTCGCCAGGGCAACTGCGCGGTTGCAATCACGACGCGACGCCGGCGCCAGGAGCCAGGCTCAGAACATGCCCGTTTCCAGGCGCGCGGCCTCCGACATCATGTGCTGGCCCCACGGCGGATCGAATACCAGCTCGACATCGGCCTCGTCGACGGTCGGAATCAGTTCCAGTTTGCTGCGCACCTCATCGACCAGCACCTCACCCATGCCGCAACCGGGAGCGGTCAGGGTCATCTTCACTTCGACACGACGGCGGTCACCGTCGTCGCGCAACAGATTGCACTCATAGACCAGACCGAGATCGACGATGTTGATCGGGATCTCCGGGTCGTAGCAGGTCCGCAGCTGCTGCCAGAGCACTTTCTCGACGTCGCCGTCTTCGGCACCTTCTGGCAATTCCGGCGGCGCCGGCACCTGCTTGCCCAGGGCATCGGCTTCTGCCCCGGCGATCCGGAACAGGTTGCCTTCGACATAGACCGTGAAGCTGCCGCCCAAGGACTGCGTGATATAGCCGTGCTGTCCGGCCGGCAGCGACACCTCGTCACCGGCGGGTACGAGTATCGCCGGGCAGTCACGTTGGAGCGTGAATGGTTCGCTGGTGTTGCTGTAAGGTGTCATGTCAGTTGATCTAAGACCGGATTGTGATTTTCCAACACTCTGTACCCGTCCGGGAAGGTCGGACTGCTTCGCTATTGCCGCTTTGGCCGCTCTGGCTGGTCTTGATCGTGTTCGAGGCCACCCTTTGGCTGCTGCTGGCACAGAAATTTCGCCAACCCTGTGCACCGGTGGCGCTCGCCGCCGGCCTGACCCTGGGCGTGGCGGTGCAATTGTTCGGCGGCCGTGGCCTGCGGGGCGCAGTCTGGGCCCTGGGCATGACCGCGATCACGATAGCACTGGTGCTCTATGCTCAGGCGGCCCTGCACGTCGCCCGCGTCCTGGGACTGCCGCCGTTGCCGGCCCTGGCCGACGTCGGCATCGATTTCGCCCTGGTGATCGTGCCAGGCCTGCTGCAACCGAGCGACTGGTGGTGGATCGCGAGCGGCGGCGCCTTGGCGGCGCTGTTCGGAAGCGCGCCCCGTCTGCCGGCGCGTTCTCCGGCCAAGCCAGGTTCAACCCCGCCGCCGCCATCCGCGTGAACCGGCCGGCGCCCTCGGCGGCGACCGACTGCCGCCGAACCCGATCGCGGCGACGCCGCCGGCCCAGTCGAAAAGTTCGCTGAGGTCGGAGACCCGCTGCCGCTACATCTCCAGGTCTTTCAGCTGCGCCACCAGTTGGCCGGCTACGGCATTGCCGTCACCGTACAGCAGACGGGCGTTGTCAGCGTAGAACAGCGCGTTCTCGATGCCGGCAAAGCCGCGGCCCTTGCCGCGCTTGATCACGATGACGTTGCGCGCCTGATCGACATCGAGAATGGGCATGCCATAGATCGGCGAGGTCGGGTCGGTCTTGGCGACGGGATTGACCACGTCGTTGGCGCCGATCACCAGGACGACATCGACGTTCGGAAATTCCGGGTTGATGTCTTCCATGTCCTCGATCAGGTCATACGGCACACCGGCCTCGGCGAGCAGCACGTTCATGTGCCCAGGCATGCGCCCGGCAACCGGATGGATCGCGAACTTGATCTTGACGCCACGAGCGATCAGACCCTGGCAAAACTCCCACAACTTGTGCTGCGCCTGCGCCACGGCCATGCCGTAGCCCGGAACCACGACGACACGCTCGGCAAACGCCATCAACGAGGCGGCGTCGGCAGCGTCGATCGGCTTCTGCTCACCGGCGATCTCGCCGCCGCCGGTGCCGGCATTGATGCCGGTGAACAGCACGTTCGACAGCGGCCGGTTCATCGCCTTGGCCATCAGCTGGGTCAGCAGGGTACCGGCGGCGCCGACCACGGTACCGGCGATGATCATCGCCTCATTGCCGAGCACAAAGCCCTCGAAGGCGACGGCCAGGCCGGTCAAGGCGTTGTACAACGAGATCACGACCGGCATGTCGGCGCCGCCGATCGGCAACGTCATCAGCACGCCAAGCAGCAAGGCCAGGGCGAAGAAGACGATCAGCACGGTGGCGTCGGGCGCGTGGACCAGCCAGGCGCCAAGCCCGATCACGGCCAGGAACAGCAGACCGTTGATCAGGTTCTGGCCCGGCCACAGGAAACGCTTGTCGAGCCAACCCTGCAATTTCGCGAACGCGATCAGCGAGCCGGAAAACGCGATCGTGCCGATGATGCCGCCAAGTACTGCCAAGGTCAGATGAACCGGACCGGCCTCCAGCGT
>CAZFUH010000257.1:0-6181 GCA_964522235.1 uncultured Rhodanobacteraceae bacterium | reverse complement strand
CGCGGCGATCGCCGCGCTGCCGGATCCACAACGCCTGACCGCGGCCGCATAGCGAGGCCTCGGATACACTGGCGGGCAGGGCCGGGCCGGGACCGGCGCGAGCCGCGAGAGGAGGACCGATGGCTATGGGCATTCGCCGATCGCCGTGGCGCTGGTTGTACCGGACGCTGCTGGCCCTGTTTGTCCTGGTCGTGCTCGGCGTGCTCGCCGTATTGGCGCGCTGGATGATGCTGACCGGTCCCGAGGGCGGTTGGACCGCAATGATGCGGCTGTTCCAGAACGGGCCGACGACGATCGAGGACTTCCGGATCTATCCGGCCCGGACTCTGCACACCGGATCCTCCGCGGCGGCGCTGCCGACCGCTGCCGACATCGTGCCGTTGCCGACGATTGAAATGCCACCGGGACAACAGCGCGATCTGGCCGCATTCGCCGCCGATACCGACACCCTGGCCTTGATCGTCGTCGCCGGACCGGCCATGGTGCTCGAACACTATCAGCATGGCCATGGACCGGCGACTCTGTCGCAGCTGTTTTCGGTCTCGAAGTCGATCACCTCGATTCTTGTCGGGATGGCGATCGCCGATCGCCATCTGCGCTCGACCGATCAGCCGGTGACCGAACTGGTACCGGAGCTGGCCGGCCACGGGTTCGAACAGGTGCGCCTGGGCGATCTGCTGGCGATGCGCTCCAACCTGGACTACACGGAGAACGACAATCCGTTCGGCCGTCATATCGCCCTGAACTACACCTCGCAGTTGGAACGCATGATCCTCGGCTTCCGTCTGGCTGCCGGACCGGGAGGCGAATTCCGCTACAAGTCCGGCGACACTGCACTGCTGAGCCTGGTCCTGGCACGCGCGCTGGCGCCGGAAACGATCGCCGCGTACGCGCAGCGGCGGCTGTGGATGCCGCTGGCGATGGAGCAACCGGGCGTCTGGTCGCTAGACCGTGAGGAAGGGCTGGAGAAGACCTGGTGCTGTCTCGCCACCAGTACCCGCGATCTTGCCCGGATCGGCATGCTTGTGCGTGACCGCGGTCTGTGGCAAGGCGAACGCTTGCTGCCGGCCGCCTGGATCGAAGCGTCGTTGCAGCCGCAATTCGGCGCCGCGCAATGGGACCAGGAACTGGCCGCAGCCGGGCTCGCGAACTACGGCCTGGCCTGGTGGCTGGGCGCGCCCGAGCATGGCGATGCGCTCGCCCTCGGCAAGGATGGTCAGTACCTGTACGTGGCTCCCAGCGCCGGCATCGTTGTAGTCCGCCTGGGTCGCAGCCAGGGCGCTCTTGGCAGTGGTCGCTGGCTGACGGTGTTCCGGCAGCTGGCCGCGCACTACAGATCCTCGGCGGTCGAGCCGTAGCGCGGTCGGGCCACGCCGACCGTCAGCGCAGCGCGCACATCGCGTCGGCGATGCCGTCGGGGGTGAGCGGGAACATCCGGCCTTCCACCAGGGTGCGCACGAGCTGGATCGAAGGCGTGTAGTGCCAGCGCGCTTCCGGAATCGGGTTGATCCAGACCAGGTGCCGGAAGTGTTCGCGCAAGCGCCGGAACCAGACTTCGCCGGCTTCCTCGTTCCAGTACTCGACACTGCCGCCGGCGGCGACGATCTCGTACGGCCCCATGGCGGCATCGCCGACGATGATCAGCTTGTCGGACGCTGGCTGACGGCGGATCAGATCCCAGGTCGCGACCCGGTTGCCGTCGATGCGGCGGTCGTCGCGCCAGACATGGTCGTACACGAAGTTGTGGAACCAGTAGTGCTGCATGCGCTTGAACTCGGAGCGTGCAGCGCCGAACAGGGCCTCGGCGGCATGTACGTGGTCGTCCATCGAGCCACCGATGTCGAACAGCAGCAGGACGCTGATGGCATTGCGACGTTCCGGCCGCATACGCAGATCCAACAGGCCGCCATCGCGCGCGGTCGCGGTGATCGTGGCGTCGAGATCGAGTTCCTCGGCGGCGCCTTCGCGCGCGAATCGGCGCAACCGGCGCAATGCCAGCTTGAGATTGCGCGGCGACAATTCGGCATCGCTGGCCAGGGCCCGGTACTGACGCTGCTCCCAGACCTTCGCCGCCATCCGGCCGCCACCCGTGGCACCGACGCGAATCCCACCTGGATGCCAGCCGCCAGCCCCGAACGGGCTGGTGCCGCCGGTGCCGATCCAGCGGCTGCCGCCGGCATGACGCTCGTGCTGTTCGGCCAGGCGCTCGCGGAACTTTGCCAGCAGTTCCTCCAGGCTGCCCAGCGCCTGCACTCGTGCCTTCTCGTCGTCACTGAGTTCGCGACCGAGAACCTGGCGCAGCCAGTCCTCGGGAATGGCCTTGTCGAGTTCCCGCGCCGCGAATGCAAGGCCACGAATCCACCTGCCGTAGGCGCGGTCGAAGCGGTCATAGTGGCGCTCATCCTTGACCAGGATCGAACGCGACAAGGCATACAGCGCATCCGGCTGAGCAAAGGCGATATCGGCGGCCATAGCCGCGACCAGATCCAGCCATTCGCGGGGGGTCACCGGCACACGCTCGTGGCGCAACGCGTCGAACAAGCCCTGAAACATTGCTGCGATTCCGGCCCGATGCGCTCAGCCGTGCGATTGCCGGCGGTGCAGAAACGCCAGCCGCTCGAGCAGGTGCTGATCGTGCTCGTTCTTGACCAGGGCGCCGGCGAGCGGCGGCAGCAGCTTGGCCGGATCCTTTTCCTCCAGCGCCTTGGCACTGAGGCGATCGGCGAGCAGCAGGCGCAGCCAGTCGATCAGCTCCGAGGTACTTGGCTTCTTCTTCAGGCCCGGGACCTCGCGAAGCTCGAAGAACACCTGCAGGGCGCGGCCGACCAGCTGCTGGTCGATGTCCGGAAAGTGCACATCGACGATGCGCCGCAGGGTATCGGCATCGGGAAACGCAATGTAGTGAAAGAAGCAGCGACGCAGGAACGCGTCCGGCAGTTCCTTTTCGTTGTTGCTGGTGATCAGGATGATCGGCCGGTGCCGCGCATGCACGGTCTGGCCGGTCTCGTGGACATCGAAGCTCATCCGATCCAGTTCATGCAGCAGGTCATTCGGGAACTCCAGGTCGGCCTTGTCGATCTCGTCGATCAGCAACACCGCGCGCTGCTCGCTGGCGAAGGCATCCCAGAGCTTGCCGGGCCGGATGTAGTGACCGATGTCGTTCACGCGCGGATCGCCGAGCTGGGAATCGCGCAGTCGGTTGACCGCATCGTATTCGTACAGACCGTGCTGGGCCTTGGTCGTGGATTTGACGTGCCAGGCGATCAGCGGCGCGGCGAGCGCATCGGCGACTTCTTCGGCGAGCTGGGTCTTGCCGGTGCCCGGCTCACCCTTGACCAGCAGCGGACGTTGCAGCGTGATCGCGGCATTGACCGCGAGCATCAGCTCGGGCGTTGCGATATAGCGCGAGGTACCTTCGAACTTCATGCCGATGATCCGCGGAAAGACCTCCATTCTACGCCGCGGCCGCGCTCCAAGGCCGGTCGGATTCGCCGTGTTCAGGCCAGCGCCCCTATGCTTTTGGCTGTGTATCCAGACCAGGAGCAGGTGTCATGGCGACAGGTTGGGCCGGAGACGGCGCCGTACAGGAACAGATCGACGCTACGGTCGACGACGCTGTGCGCCGTGCGCGCAGCCGGCTGCCGATCGGGCCTGGCCGCAGTGATTGTGCCGAATGCGGTCGGCCGATTCCGGCCGCGCGGCGCAAGGCATTGCCGGGCGTGCAGCTGTGCGTTCCGTGCCAGGAAGCGGCCGACAGCGAATCCGGCACCGCGACCGGCTACAACCGCCGCGGCAGCAAGGACAGCCAGCTGCGCTGAGCGCCTAGTCGCCGAAACAGCAGCAGTTGAGCTTCTTGCCGTCCAGATCACGGAAATATCCCGGGGAACGCTGGCCCGGCGAGCCGCCGTCGCCAGCCACGCTATGCTGACTGACCTGGGTTTTCTCACCTGTCTCGACATCATGGCCGTCCTGCGTTTCGAACTCGATCGCGATCACATCGAACTGAATCAGTTGCTGAAACTGAGCGGAGTTTGCGACAGCGGCGGCGCCGGCAAGCACTTGGTGTCGAGCGGCGCGGTTCGCGTCGATGGCGGCATTGAACTGCGAAAGACGTGCAAGGTCCGCGCCGGTCAGACGGTGCAACTGGGTGACACGATCATCGAAGTTGTCGGTTCCAGCTGACCGGCGCAATTTGGTATTTCAGTATCTCGTTGCCACCCTTCCCCACCGACTCTTGTGCTGGAGCAAAGAACTGGGTGAAACTTGGATATTAGCCAATATTTCGGAGGTCGAACGATGTCGCGCTCATTCATCATGATGCTGTTGGCGGCAGCCATGGCACCAGGCCTGTCGATCGCAGCGACGGATGGCGCCGACAAGGGCGAGCGGGTTGGACACCATGTCTACATCGTTGTCTTCGACGAACCTGCCGTCGCTGCCTTTCATGGCTTCGACCCGGAGCATGCGCACCGGCCCAAACTCGCGGCGACCTCTCCGTTGGTGACGGGGCAGGAGCGATTCGACCCGAAAAGCGCGGCGGCCATCGCCTACAGCGAATACCTGGGCGAACTTCGCGCCGCGCGGCTGGAGGAGGCAGCGCGGAAGCTGACCCGCCCGATCGAGCCGGAGTTCATCTATCGCTACGCACTGAACGGCGTGGCCATCGCGATGGACGCCACCGAAGCTGCCGAACTGGCTCGTTTGCCTGGCGTCAAGCGCGTGCAGCGGGAGCCTGTACTGGAACCGGCCACCGACCGCGGCCCGGCCTGGATCCGGGCGACGCAGATATGGGACGGGACGGCAACCGGCATCAGCCGCCGCGGCGAAGGCGCGGTCGTCGGCATCATCGATACCGGCATCCGGGCAACGCACGTGAGTTTCGCCGCGACCTCGCCACTGGATGGCTATGTGCACAGCAACCCGAGGGGCGGCTTTCTCGGCAATGTCGACACGCCGAAGAACAACAAACTGATCGGCATCTGGGACTTCACCACCGGTACCGGCGATAACGAAGCCAATGACGGATCCGATGCTGACGGACACGGTACTCACGTCGCGAGCACGGCGGCGGGCAACGCGGTCAACTTTGGTTCGGTGCAGGCAGCCGGTGTTGCCCCGCGGGCGAACATCATTTCGTACAAGAGTTGCGAGATCGAATCACTTTGCCGCGGCGCCTGGACCCTGGCTTCGATCGATCAGGCGATCGCGGACCAGGTCGATGTCATCAATTTCTCGATTGGCGGCCGTCCCAGGGACCCCTGGGCTTCGCTCGGCGGCGCGATCGACGACAACATGGAAGCGATGTTGGTGGCGCGGGAAGCGGGGATCGTCGTAGCCGCAGCGGCGACCAATGCCGGTCCCGAGCTTGGAACGGTTGGAAGTCCCGCGAACGCGCCGTGGGTGCTGGCGGTTGCCGCTGCAACGCACGATCGCGCCCTGGTCAACTCCCTGACCGGACTGAGCGGTGGCGCCAGCGCTGCCCCGGGCGGCGGCATTCTGACCGGCGCCGGCAACGTCAATCTGACGACCGGACTCAGCAGCCGCCTGCTTGCCCGCGACCCCGCGTTTCCGTTCTGCGCAACCGGCGACGATCCGGGCAGCATCAACCCTGATGGACAGACCCTTCCCCCCGGCTGGGATTCAGCGCGCTTTTCCGACCGGATCGTCGTCTGTGAACGCGCCACCGAGCACAGCGTGGGCTACGCGCGCCGGGAAATGGCCTACAACGTGCAACAGGCCGGTGGTGTCGGCATTGTCCTGCTGAATCAGGACAGTGACGGCCTGAGCACGGTCAACGATTCCTATCCGATCCCGATGGTGCATCTGAGCGCAGCCGATTCCCGGGCGTTGCGCACCTGGCTGGCCGCCGGCAGCGGGCATTCCGGCGGCATGAGCGGATCCGGATTCCAGGTTCGCGCCGAATTCGGCGATCGCCTGGCTGCGTTCAGCAGTCGCGGTCCGGTCGAACCGCTGGGCGTAGTCAAGCCGGATCTTGCGGCACCCGGGGTCAGCATTCTTGCCGCCGCAGCGGCCAGTGACAATGGCGCCGCACTGGCCAGCGGGACGTCGATGGCGACACCGCATGTCGCCGGTGCCGTCGCCTTGCTGAAATCTCTCCGGCCCACGCTCAGCCCCAGCCAGATCACCTCCGCCCTGGTCTTGACCGCGCGCGATTCGCTGA
>CAZFUH010000256.1:0-6202 GCA_964522235.1 uncultured Rhodanobacteraceae bacterium | reverse complement strand
ATGGTCCAGCCGATCAGGAACACGATCGAGTACGGCAGCATCACCGCGACGATCGTGCCGATGCCGGCCTTTGGTTCGTAGCGCTGGAAGAAGGCGATGATCAGAGCGAAGTAGCTCATCAACGGCGAAATGATGTTGGTGACGCTGTCGCCGACGCGATAGGCAACCTGGGTCAGTTCCGGCGAGTAGCCGAGCAGCATGAACATCGGGATGAACACCGGCGCCATCAGCGCCCATTTCGCCGATGCCGAGCCCATGAACAGATTGACGGTCGCGGCCAGCAGGATGAAGCAGATGAACAGAGGAATCGCCGGCAGGTTCAGCGCCTGCAGGCTGGCAGCGCCGTTCACGGCCATCACCAGGCCGAGCTGGGTCCAGTTGAAGAAGGCGACGAACTGGGCGGCGAAAAACGTCAGCACCAGGTAGATACCCAGCGTGCTCATGCTCTTGCCCATGCCGTTGATGACATCGGAGTCGCTGCGGATCGTACCGGCTGCGATGCCGTAGGCGATTCCGGTGATGACGCCGTACAGGAAGATGATTGCGACGACGCCGCTGAGAAACGGCGAGCGCAGCAGGTCGCCGTCCTCGGGGTTGCGCAGAAAACCGGCGCCCGGAATCGAGCCCGGTGGCAGGATCGCCCAGATCAGCACAGCAGTGAACACCGCGCTGGCAATGACCGCCCAGACCAGTCCGCGCCTTTCCTCGGGTTTCAGTCGCTGCGCCTGCGGATCGTCGGTGACGACTTCGTTCGCCGGGGTATCGGGAAAACGCGGTGCAATGATCTTCTCGGTCACCAGCCAGCCCATCAACGTGACCAGCGGCGTCGAAACGATCATGAAATACCAGTTCGCGAGCGGGTTGACCGTATAGTCTGGATCAATGATCTGCGCGGCTTCCTGCGACAATCCGGCGAGCAGAGGATCAATGGTGCCGATCAGCAGATTGGCCGAATAGCCTCCGGACACCCCGGCGAAGGCCGCGGCCATGCCCAGGATCGGATGCCTGCCGGCGGCGAGAAAGATCAGGCCGGCCAGCGGTACCAGCAGGACATAGCCAATCTCGCTGGCCATGTTCGACATCACGCCGGCGAAGACCAGGATCGGCGTCAACAGCACACGCGGCGACGACAGCACCAACAGGCGCAGTGCTGCGCCGATCAGTCCGGAATGTTCGGCGACACCGATGCCGATCAGCGCGACCAGGACGGTACCCAGCGGCGCGAAGCTGGTGAAGTTGGTCACCAGGCTGGTCAGAATTCGGTGCAGGCCTTCGATCGACATCAGGTTGACCGAATGCACGACTTCACCGGTGGCCGGGTGGACGACCGAGAGCTCGAAGTACGCGGCGATGCCGGAGGCCAGAATGACCAGCAAGGCCAGGATCGCGAACAGGGTCGCCGGATGCGGCAGGGCATTGCCGCCGCGCTCGACGATATTCAAGAAGCGGTCGATCGCCGTACGGCGCGGCGGTGCGGCGGGGACGGCGTTCGGATCGGACTGGCTCATGCGGGCGTCATCGGTCGGAAACAGCGGCGGACTATAGCCCGCCAGCGGCCACCGATACAGCATTGCCGACCGGGGCTTGGGCGCCGGCACGGCGAGCCGTGAGTGGCTGGGGACGGCTTCAGTCGCCCCCGGTTTCCTTCATACTTGCCTCCGCCCTGTGCCGAACAGGCCCAGTGGCTGACAACTACGGGAGAGTGGATGTGGCTTCTTGGGTCGTCCTGATGCTGCTGGGACTGCTGGGGTTCTGGCTGGTGTTTGCGTTCAACCGGCTGGTTCGGCTGCGCAACCAGATGCGTACGGCATGGGCCGATATCGACGTCCAGCTGACGCGCCGGCACGACCTGGTGCCGCAGCTGGTCGCGGCGGTGAAGGGCTATGCCGGTCATGAAAAGGCCGTGCTTGAGGCCGTCACTGAGTTGCGTGCGAAGGCGATTGAGCAGACCAGCCCGGCGCGCCTGGGCGAGGTCGAGTCGGCGCTGGAGCAGGCGCTGACCCGACTGTTCGCGCTCAAGGAGGCCTATCCGGACCTGAAAGCGAGCGAGAACTTCATGCAGTTGCACCGTGATCTGGTCGACGTCGAGGAGCATCTTCAGTATGCGCGCCGCTTCTACAACGGTGCCGTGCGTGACAATAACGATGCCGTCCAGCGGGTTCCCGACCTGGTGGTTGCACGGGGCTTCGGGTTTCGCAACGGCGAGTTCTATCAGGCCAACGAGAACGAGCGCGCGGCGATCAAGGTGGAGCTGCCATGAGCAGGTACTCGATCCGGCACTGCCTGTGGGTTCTCGCCGTGCTGCTGATGTCCGGCATCGATGCCGTGGCTGCGGAACGCATCCTCGGCTATGAGATCGAGATCGACGTCCGTGCCGACGGCAGTCTGGATGTCGTCGAGCACATCACCGTTCGCGCCGAGGGAACGCAGATTCGACGCGGCATCTTTCGCGACTATCCGACCCGCTATCGAGATCGTCACGGCAACAATGTGGTGGTCGATCTCGAGGTCCTTGCTGTCGAGCGTGACGGTCGTGCCGAACCCTGGTTCACCGAGAATCGGTTCAACGGAATCCGTATCAATACCGGCAACGACGATTTTCTGCCGCAATTGCCGGGTGAGTATCGGTACACGCTTCGCTATCGGACCACGCGCCAGCTTGGTTTCTTTGCCGAGCACGACGAGTTGTACTGGAATGCGATCGGGACCGACTGGGACTTCCGCATCGATGCCGCCCGTGTCGAAGCGCGATTGCCGCAGCCGGTGCCGGTCGATCGCACGGAAGTGGAGGGCTACACCGGCCGGCAAGGAGCGCAAGGTCAAGCGTACAGCGCACGCGTGGTCGGACCGGGAGTGGCGCGTTGGGAACTGACGCAACCGCTGGCGCCGCACGAGGGTCTGACGATCGTGCTCAGCTTCCCCAAGGGCCTGATCCCCGAGCCCGGCATCGGGCAGCGTCTGGCCTGGCTGCTCAAGGACAACCGGGGTGTCCTGGTGGCCTTGGCGGGATTCATATTGCTGCTGGTGTTCTGCGTTCGGCGCTGGCGCCAGGTTGGCCGCGACCCGCGGCGCGGCGTGATCATCGCTCGCTACGAACCTCCGCAGGACCGTTCGCCGGCGGAACTGCGCTACCTGATGCGCCGCAGCTACGACATGCGCTGCTTCACCGGCGATCTGTTGACCATGGCCGTCGATGGTCAGGTCTGCATCGAACGCGATCCGCGCATGCTGCGCAGCGACCGCTGGCGTCTGGAGCGCAGCGGCGATGCCGGCAATGAACCGCGCTTTGCAACCGGGTCCGCCTTGCTTGGCCGGCTGTTTCCAGGGCAGCTCCGCAGCCTGGAACTGGTCAAGACCAATGCCACACGCCTGCAGGGGGCACGCCAGGCGCATACCAAGGCGCTGGACAGCCGCTTGCATGGCAGTCATTTCCGACGCAACTCCGGCAGCGCATTGACGGCATTCGGGATCGCGCTGGCGACCGCGGGGCTGGCATTCGTGGTGTCCGGCGGCGGCGGCGTGGCGGCGATCATCGCGATCTGCGTGGCGATGGCGATTACGGTGATCGCGTTCACCATCCTGGTGCAGGCGCCGACTCCGGAGGGGCGGCGTCTGATGGACGAGATCGAGGGCCTGAAGCTGTATCTCAGCGTTGCCGAGCGCGACGAGCTGAAGAGCATCGAAGGGCCGGGCGCGGCGCCGCCGTTGGACGCCGGGCGCTATGAATCACTTCTGCCGTACGCGGTCGCGCTCGATGTCGAGGAGGCATGGACCAAGAAGTTCACGGCCGCGGTCGGTGTTGCCGCAGCAGCGGCGGCAACTGCCGGCATCGCCTGGTATCGCGGTGGCGGAATCAACGATCTGGGCAGCCTCGCCAAGGCTGTTGGCAGCGGCTTGAACTCGTCGATCGCATCGGCGTCGACGCCGCCGGGTAGCTCGTCCGGCCGTGGTGGCGGCGGTAGTTCCGGCGGCGGTGGTGGCGGTGGTGGCGGTGGTGGCCGTTGATCAGCCGTTGTCGGTACAGAGCAGGTCAACCTGCTGTTGCGCACGCAGCAACTCGCTGGTCCTCTGATCCTCGGTCAGCTGTTCGGCGGTACCGTCACCATCCAGGTCTTTCATCACGATCGGCATGTTTTGCAGCGTCGTACGATTCGCGCGCGCCTGCTCACAGGCTGCCCGGCGCTGATCGGGCGTATAGAGCAGATCGAGCTCGTCCGCGCTGACGCCGCGCTCCGGCAGTTCGTTGATCGTTGACGCGACATTGCCGCGCAGTACCACTCGCTCCGCGTTCACCGTCTGCTCGGGCGGCGAATCGGTGAAATGCACCGTGCCATCCTGATCGACCCATTTGTAAACCTGCTGCGCGCAGACCGATGCGGTCGAGGCCAGCGCCAGCAACGTGATTGCTACCCGTTTCATTGCTCATACCCCCTGTGGCCAAGCATCTATAGCATGACGCAAGTCACTAAAGAAGACCATCCCGATCGTCGGTACAGGTTCAGTCAGGCAACGGGGGCTGGTGATGGCGGGAGCGGAAATGCCGGGTACACTGGCGGCCGGCGCTGGATCCCCGGCGCACTGGAGAATGGTACGTGGTGACCCGACGCGGCGTCTATCTGCTGCCCAATCTGCTGACGACAGGCGGCCTGTTTGCCGGCTTCTACGCCATAGTCTCGGCGATTCACGATCGGCCGGTGCATGCGGCGGTTGCCGTGATGGTCGCTGGCCTGCTGGACGGCCTGGACGGCCGCATCGCCCGTCTGACCAACACCCAGAGTGAGTTCGGCACCCAATACGATTCGCTGTCCGATCTGATCAGCTTCGGTCTGGCCCCGGCGCTGCTGCTTTATACCTGGTCGTTGTCCTGGTTGCGCGACTACAGTCCGTTTGTCGGCAAGCTCGGCTTCGCCGTGGCATTTCTGTACGCAGCCTGTGCCGCCCTGCGCCTGGCCCGGTTCAATACCCAGGTCGGGGTCGCCGACAAGCGTTTCTTTCAGGGCCTGGCCAGTCCGGCCGCGGCCGGACTGGTGGTCAGCTTTGTCTGGAGCTGCCATACCTTCGAGCTCAGCGGCAGCGACGTGGTCTGGCTGTCGCTGGCTGTCGGGATGCTGGCGGCGTTGTTGATGGTCAGCAATTTTCGCTATTACAGTTTCAAGACGCTTAAAATGAACGATCGGGTGCCGTTTCTCTCGGCCCTGGTTCTGCTCGGCATCTTCGTGTTTCTGGTTGTCGATCTGCCTCGGCATCTGTTCCTGCTGCTGGCGGTGTATGTCGTGTCTGGACCGGCCTATACGATCTGGTCGTTACGGCGCAGCCGGCGTAGCCGGCGGGAAGGGGGGCGGCCGACGCCATGACTCTGTCTGCTGCCCTGCCGGGATCGCGTCAGGCAAGGCTGTTGCGCGAACTTGGGCTGGTTCGCTATCGGCTGCGCGCCGCCGGCGGCACCGAGCGCAGCCTGGAACGCGCAGGCGTTTCGGCGTCGGAATCTGCCGTCGATCGGCCCGGCATCGGTGATTCTGTGCCACAGCCTCGGCCGCGGCTGCGGGTCTGTGCCGGAATGGCCGCGGGACAGACCCCCGAGGGTGCCGCTGGCGAGATCTGGGCTCAGATACTGGCGTGGTTGCGGCTGGATTCTTCCTGTGTTGAATGGTGCGAGCGTCCGGCTCCGGACGTAGTGCCGCTGCCGCCACCGGTCGACTGGCTACAGCCGCAGGGCAAACGCGAGCTGTGGCAGATCCTCAAGCCGCAGATGCGGAACCGCTGACATGGTTGCCGTCCTGTCTCCGGCACTGGAGTTGCGTCCGATGGATGAAGCTGACCTGGACACGGTCATGGCGATCGAACTGGCGGCCTATCCGTTCCCGTGGACCATTGGCATCTTTCGAGACTGCCTGCGTGCGGGCTGCTGCGCCTGGGTTGCAGTTCGCGAAGCAATGATCTGTGGCTACGGTCTGCTTTCACATGGTGCTGGTGAGGCCCATGTGCTGAACGTCTGCGTTGCCGCTGGCGAGCGTCGCCGAGGTCTGGGTCGGCTGCTGCTGGAACGGTTGCTTGCCGATGCTCGGGACTGCGGTGCCGAGCGTGTGTTTCTGGAAGTGCGGCCGAGCAATCCTGGCGCGATCGAACTGTATCATCAGCGCGGTTTTCATTTGATCGCGCGACGGCCGAATTACTACCCCACCGGCAACGGTCGCGAGGACGC
>CAZFUH010000255.1:0-6211 GCA_964522235.1 uncultured Rhodanobacteraceae bacterium | reverse complement strand
TCGTCGACACGCTGCGGCTGCGGTCGTCGATTCGCCCGCCTCGAAGCAGGTGCTCACGCCGTCCTGGATCGGTCAACGCTGCCGGAAAACGATGGCCGACGCAGGTCAGAACTCCAGGTCGAGTGCCGCGCACAGGTAGTCGACCAGGGGCGTCAGGCGCTTCAGGCGGGCAAGAACGAAGCGATCGAAGTCCGGTTGCAGCGCGCGTTCCGGCTCGAAGTTCTGCCAGGCGATGAAATCCTTGCGCTTGAGATCCTCGATCAGCGGATGATCGGCTGGGAAGCCGCGCGGCGGACGGGTCAAGGCTTCGCCGCCGAGTTCGAATTCGCGCAGGAAGGCGGCACTGCGTGCGGCCTTGCGCCAGGCGGAAGGGTTGTCGAGGATGAATTCACGCACACGCTTCAGTGCCGGTGACTCCGGTCGCCAAAGACCGCCGGCGACGAAGCAGTTGTCCGGTTGCAGATGGACGTAAAACAGCGGCGCGTGCATGTCGCGCCGGCGCTCGTGATACAGGCGGATGCCGAGCCAGGTCTTGTACGGCTGCTTGTCGCCGGAGAAACGGGTGTCGCGCTGGATCCGATACAGTGAGCCGCCGACCCGGCTGGCCTGTGCAACCATGTGCGGACTGATGCGCCGTAGCGGTGCTTCCAGGTTGGCGATCAGCCGCAGCGCCGGCTCCCGCAGCGCTTGTTCGAAGCGTGGCTTGTTGGCCTGAAACCAGTCTCGGTTGTTGTTGCGATCCAGCTCGCGCAGGAAGCGAAACAGCCCGGCATCGAAATACGGCGCTGTCATGGCAACCATTCGCGCTCCAGCTCCTGACCCCAGGCCTCGAGGTGATCGAGCACAATGTGCTGCGGTCCTGGCGCTCGTGCGATGCGTTCGCCGGCGATCAGGGTACGGTAGCGGTCCAGGCTGAGCACCTCATCGCGATAGTGCGCCAGCGGGTGCTCGCCGCGCAGGCGTCGGCCGACAAAACCGCGCCAATGTTCCCGCTCGGCCTGGTCGAGCGTGTCCGGCCAGTTGCGTGCGCGCCGACGGAACAGCAGCTCTGCGTGCCGCGCCTGTTCGAAACCGAAGTCCGTTGCGGCCAGCTGCGCCGGCGCGGTGTTGCGGGCGCGGTCCAGACGTGCGCGTTCGGCCTGGCTCGGGAAGCCGCCGCTGTACAGACTCAGTTCGACGTCCGCGGCTTCGGGTTCGGCGCTGCGGCAGACAACGGCGGCGAGCTTGTCGCGCAGGTCCGGTACCGAGAGCAGGATCCGGCGGTGCCGGTCACAGCGCTCGAGATCCAGGCCAATGCGATCCAGATCGGCGCCGGCCAGCACTGAAATCGGCGCCAGCATTGGACACCGGTTCGCGTACACGGTCTTCACCGCCGGCCGCTCGATCCCCTCAGGCAGGTCGAGACCTGGGGTGTACAGGCGGTCGCGCAGTTCCTCGGCGTCGCAGTCCAGCAGCGCAGCCGGATCGGCCATCAGATCGACGACGATGACACCGGCACCTGGGTCCGGAGCCGGCGCGATCGGCAGCACCAGGGTGGTGCAGCCGCGTTCGGCTGGAAATTTCTCCGATGTATGCAGCAGCGGCGTAGCGCCGGTCCAGTCGAGCAGGCCGAGGACATGACGCTTGTCGCGCAGGGTCAGGGCGTATCGCCACAGCCGCGGCTGTGCCTGCCGGATCAGTCGTGCCAGGCCCAGCGTCGCCTGGACGTCGCTGAGCGCGTCGTGCGCGCGTTCCTGGTCAAGCTGGTTCGCTCGTGCCAGGTGTTCAAGCCGGAAACTGGCTGCGCCATCGTCGCGGCGTGGCCATTCGATGCCGTCCGGACGCAAGGCATAGCATAGTCGGGCCAGATCGATCAGGTCGAAGCGGGAATTGCCGTTCTTCCACTCGCGCTGATACGGATCGTAGAAGTTGCGCCACAGCAGGTGCCGGGTGAAGGCATCGTCGAAACGGATCGAATTGTAACCAAGGCTGCAAGTGCCCGGCTGGCTCATGAGCTCATGTACGCGTGCGGCGAACTCGGCCTCGTTCAGCCCCTCCGCGAGCGCGCGCTGCGGCGTGATGCCGGTGATCAGGCAGGCAGTGGGGTGCGGCAGGCGGTCCGGTGTCGGTCGGCAGTAAAAGCTGACTGGCGGTTCGATCGGCTCGAGTTCGGCATTGGTGCGGACGGCGGCGAACTGGGCGATGCCGTCGCGAGCGGGATCGGCGCCGAAGGTTTCGTAGTCATGAAACAGGAAGCTTGCGGACATCCCTCAGCCCGACTCACTGCCCGCAGATCGGGCATTCGTGTCGACGATCATGGCACGATGTCGTCGCCGCCACATCGGCGCCCGTACGCAGGCGCCGGGCACAGGCATCGATTGCGGTCGACGGCTCAAGTCCTGCCCGGGCTGTTGCCGCCGGGTCGCCTGCTGCGCGACTTCGCAGCCGCTTTCGAAGCTTTTTTTGCCGTCTTTCGGGTAGCCGTCTTGGTCGCCTTCGCCGGCGCGCTTCGCGCCGTTTTCTTGCTTGCGCTCGTCTCTTTTCGTACGGTCGCCTTTGCCGCTTTGCGTGCTCCAGGAGTGCCGGAGCGTTTCGGTCGTCCGGCCCCTTTCGCGGTCTCCTGGTCCGACATCGGGGCTGGGTCCAGGCGCGCGCTCAGCACTTCGAGTTGATCGGCAAGGCGGCGCAACTCTTCGTGGGTCGGTACCGCAAGGCGCTCGACCGCGTCATGAACGCGGCGGTCGATCAGGCCGTGGATTCGCTCCATCGTCGAGCGGCCGGTCGCCAGCAGGCGCTCGGTGCTCTTCTCCATGGTTTCGCGCATCTGCTTGAGTTGCGCCTTGGTGTACTGGCGCGTCTTCTCATCCAGTTCCGATCCTTCCTGGATCAGTTGCTCGAACACCCGGGAGCCTTCGGCCTGGGCCTTGGAAAATGCTCCCAGGCCGGCCAGCCAGATCTGGCGTGCCGATTCGCTGATTGTCTTTGCGGCGGACTTGCGTTCCTGCTTGCTCATGAGCATGCTCCAGGCTTGGGGGGAAGGACCGGAACCAAATGAGCACGAGCCTATCACGCCCGACGCCGGGGCTCATCGGCGAACCCAGACGATGAGCTTGCTGGTGCAGTGTCCCGAAGGCCAGCGCCTGACGCTGGAGCCCGAGGTCGAGATTGTCGTTGGTGCCGGCAGCGACTGCGCCGTGTCCCTGCGCGGCAACGGTGTGCCGGCGCAACTGGCGTTGCTGAGTCGGGAGTTCGGCGAGGCCTGGCTGCGGGTGCTGGCGCCGGAGCCACCGGTCGCCGTCAACGGCCGTCCGGTCCGTTCGCTGTCGCGTCTGTATACCGGCGATCGGATCTGTTTCGGCGCTTTTTGCGTCGACCTGCTCGGGTCGGAACCGGCGGCTGCATCGTCCGGCCTGGCCATCGATTCGTATGTCTTGCGCATCCGTGGCGGTGCCGGCGGCGGCAGCTTGCTGGCGGGTCCGGTCCTGCACCTGGATGCCGACACTGGCGAGCCGGTGTCGGCGGCGGCGAGCCAGGTCGGGCTGACCCTGTCCGGCGGTCGCCTGCAACTGGATCCGGGCGCCGCACAAGTGCGCGTCAACGGCTGGCCACTGGCGGATTGCGCAGTGCTGGCGCCCGGTGACCAGATCCAGATTGGCCAGCGGCGTTACCAGGTGGAGACCATTGCTGCGCCAGCGCCAGAAGCGGACTCCGACACGGTTTCGGAGGTCGAATCGGGCCGACCCGCCAACGCCGGAAAAGCGCGTACGCAACCCGATCAGTACGGACTTTGGTGGCTGATCGGACTGGCAGCGATCATTGCCGGGGTGGTGTCGGCGTTGCTGTATTTCCGCGCTTGAGGCGCCGCCAGGGCAGGCGAAACGCGAGCAGCACGAGCAGGACCGCAGCGTGGATCAGCGGTTCACGGACATCGGCCTTGACCAGCCAGTAGAAGTGCAGGCAGGCCAGTGCGGCGGCCGGGTAGACCAGGCGATGCAGGCGCCCCCAGTTCCGGCCCAGGCGTTTCATCATCGCCCGGGTCGAGGTCACGGCAAGCGGGATCAGCAGCAGCAGGGCCAGCGCGCCGACGGTGATGTACGGACGCCGGACGATGTCTTCGAACACCTGCCACCAGTACCCGCGCAGATCCAGGATCAGATAAATCAGCAGGTGGCAGAGCGCGTAAAAAAAGGCGAACAGGCCCAGCATGCGTCGGAACCGGATCGGCAGCGGCGAACCGGTCAACATGCGCAGCGGTGTCATCGCCAGGCTGACGAGCAGCAGGCGCAGCGCCCAGATGCCGGTCTGGTGGGTCAGTTCGGCGACCGGATCCGGGCCGAGCGTGCCGCGCAAGATCGCCATGGCCAGCAGGGCCATCGGCGCCAGGCATGCTGCGAACAGCAAGGTCTTGGCAAGCTTCATGGCCCAGCCGCCAATTCTCAGCCGGTCAGTAGTAGCGTCGAAGATCCATGCCCGCATACAGCGCGGCGACCTGTTCGGCGTAGCCGTTGAACGGCTGCGTCGGGATCCGGTCGGCGAACAGGCTGGAGCCGGAACCGGAGATCCGGCGTTCGCTGCGCTGGCTCCAGCGCGGATGATCGACTTCCGGATTCACGTTCGAATAGAAACCGTATTCCTGCGCCGCCGATCGGTTCCAACTGGTCGCCGGCTGGCTCAGGGTGAACTCGATGCGGACGATCGACTTGATGCTCTTGAAGCCATACTTCCAGGGCACGACCAGGCGCAACGGGGCGCCGTTCTGGTTCGGCAGTTCGCGCCCATACAGGCCGGTCACGAGAAAGCTCAGCGGGTGCATTGCTTCGTCGATGCGCAGTCCCTCGACATAGGGCCAGGCCAGGACTGGGCGTCGTTGGCCCGGCATCTGCTCCGGATCGAGCAGGGTCTGAAACGCGACATAGCGGGCATCGGCGGTCGGCTTGAAACGCGCCAGCAGATCGGCGAGCGGGAAACCAATCCATGGAATCACCATCGACCAGGCTTCGACACAACGCAGGCGGTAGATGCGTTCCTCCAGCGCATGCGGTGCCAGAACGTCGTCCAGATCGAATACGCCGGTATGTTCGGCGTGTCCGGCGATTTCAACCGACCAAGGCCGTGTGCGCAGTTGCTGGGCGTGGCGGACCGGATCGCCCTTGCCGGTGCCGAACTCATAGAAATTGTTGTAGTGGGTGACGTCGCGCAGCCCGGTCAGTTCCTCGCCGCCGGTGCTGTCGCTGCTGCGGACGATGTCCAGGGCTGGCCGCTGCTCGTGTTCGGCCAGCAGGTCCGATGTCGATTCGCGCGCGCAGGCCTGCAGTGCCGGCAGCGCTGGAACCGAGGCCAGCAGGGCCAGCAGGCGCCGACGGTTGCGATAGACCGGCTCGGGCGTGATCTCGCTCGGCCGAGGCTGGGGAAAGCGGTACAAGGCCATGCTGGACTCCAGGAGGGTATTCAGACCATACGCACACTGCCGGAGATCGGGTCAAGATCGTGCGAGCATCCGTCCGCTATCCGAGTAACGCTCCAGTGCGGACAATGATTGCCGGGGTCACAGGGCTGTGACAAACGCCGTCGAAGACCGATAATCGCCCGCTTGCCCCAAGGCCGTGAATCACATTGATGGTTAGAGTTCATAATTTCAGCGCCGGCCCGGCGGCATTGCCGGAATCCGTGCTCGAACGCGCCCGCGACGAGCTGCTGGATTGGCAAGGCAACGGCGCCTCGGTGATGGAGCTTTCGCATCGGGGAGCGGCGTTCATGGCCGCGGCGGCCAAGATCGAGGCCGATCTGCGCGGTCTGCTGGCGGTCCCGGACGACTATGCAGTCCTGTTCATGCAGGGCGGTGCGACCCAGCATTTCGTGCAAGTGCCGATGAATCTGGCCGTTGGCGGCAGCGTCGACTTCGTAGTCACCGGCCATTGGAGCGAGAAGGCTGCGCGCGAGGCGGCCCTTCTGTGTCGGACCCGGATCGCCGCCAGCGCTGCAGAAGGAGGTTTTCGAGGCATTCCGGCGCGCGAGACCTGGCAAATCGACCCGCAGGCGAGCTACCTGCACCTGACGCCGAACGAGACCATTCACGGCGTCGAGTTTCATCAGCTGCCGGATGTCGGAGCGGTACCGATCGTCGCCGACATGTCCTCGACCCTATTGTCACGGCCGATTGACGTCAGCCGATACGGTCTGATCTACGCCTGCGCGCAAAAAAACATCGGTCCGTCCGGCCTGGTCGTGATCG